>CAJOPP010000286.1 GCA_905236365.1 uncultured Lachnospiraceae bacterium | reverse complement strand
GTTACATTGAAGTCTGTTTCATCTCCTATGGCAACTGCATTGAAGTGTACTTGGAAAAAAGATTCTTCTGCAAATAAGTATCGGATATGTATATCTGCAAGTAAGAAATTTAAAGGAAAAGTTTACAATATGAAAGTTAACAAAAAAACTTCTTTTGCAGTAAAAGGCTTGGATAGTGGCAAAAAATATTATATTCGTGTATGCTCCTATAAGGTAGTTGGTGGTATTCAGTATGACGGAAAATGGAGTAAAGTTAAATCTATTACGATTAAGTAGCAGGACGCTTGGTTTTCAGAAAAGGAATTCTACGAAAGACGTATTCTCGTTTTTTCAACGTTGCACAACTCTAAGTTATGAGCACCCTTTGGGTGCTCATAACTAAAGTATATCTATGAACGAAGATCGTAAGTAACATGTTACGAAGTACTTCATTTTTTTATTAAAAAATACTTGACAAAAAGGAATGGTTGCTATATAATCATTTTTGTTGGTTTTGAGAAATGAGCAAAGTTTCATCTTAATACTGATTTTGTTTTATGCCGATGTGGCGGAATTGGCAGACGCACCAGACTCAAAATCTGGCGGTGGTGACATCGTACGGGTTCGACTCCCGTCATCGGCATTGTTTTATAAGTTGATTTGTATTTTGAATAGTAAAAGCTAGGAATATGATGAATTTTTCCTAGCTTTTTTATTTTTTTCTTATCGATAATCTTCAATATTGAATTCTTTTATTGCTTTGATTACGATACCTAATGCCTTATAGTGATTGCGTTTTTGTATGGGGATTGTTTTGCCGAATCCATTAATCGGTTCTAAACCACTTTCTAATAACTTACGGAGGTATAGTTTACCATTATGATCTACATATATTACCGTATCATTATATTCCGGTAGATGTTTTCGTGAAATAAGCAGAATGTCATTTTGAAAGTAGATTGGCTCATAGTTTTGAGTCATTAGTTTGATACCGAAATCGGTTACTTTTTTCAATGATTCCGGATATTCTGAAATATCTAATTCTTCGTATAAGCAGTTATCATAGAACATTCCATCTTTCATGTTTCCGGTAGGTATCAAGATTGGAAGGATGTCCTTTCCCTCAGTAGATTTTTGCAATAATGTATTTTCTTCCAAATCCAATAGAAGATTGATTGTCTTGAGGGAACGTTTAGGAAGATAACATAGCCGGGTGGCGATTTCTGTTACTTCTTTTGGGTAAATTGTGCGACCAATTAAGTCATCTAATGGACATTGTAATACATTTGCGATTTTGATAATTGTTGACAGTTTGATATCTTGTGATTTCCCATAAATGATGGAGCGTAGAGTATCCTCTGATAAATCTGCCTGTATAGACAATGCATTTAATGTCAATTTCTTATCTTGTAATTTTTTTCGCAATGTTAATCGAAAAGCCTGTAGATCCATGTCATACCTCAATTTTGTATTTTTTACAAAGGAAGCGTATCTGTTAAGAATCACTTATATGAATAGTTTTAATTAAATATAATTATTTTAATATGAATTACTACATATGTAAATAGTACAAATATATCAAAATTTTAGACAAAGTTTTATTCATTGTGAGCATATTTTTGCAAAATTGAGTATAATGTATATTTGTAATCACCCTTAAGAAATGGTACAATGAGGGGGAGACAAAAATGCAAAGCATTTTTGGGGGAAAAATAAAAGGGAAAACGTGAGAATATGGAATTTGAGTGGATGGACATAAGGGAACCATTATTAAATTGGTATCAATATCATCATCGGGATTTGAAATGGAGGAGCACGAAGGATCCATATCATATTTGGATATCAGAGATTATGTTGCAACAGACACGAGTAGAAGCAGTGAAGGGCTATTATGAGCACTTTGTGCAGGAAATTCCGGATATTGATGCACTTGCTAATATATCGGATGAAAAATTGTTGAAATTATGGGAAGGACTGGGATATTATAATCGTGCCCGGAATCTCAAGAAGGCAGCGATACAGATTATGGAATCTTTTGATGGTAAGTTTCCCAAAGACTATGAGAAGGTTTTGAGCCTGCCGGGGATTGGAGAATATACGGCTGGAGCAATCTGTTCTATCTGCTTTGAACTCCCGGTTCCTGCGGTTGATGGTAATGTACTTCGTGTTGTTACCAGATTGTCAGAGTGTTATGACTCGATTGATGACCTCAAGACAAAACGTTTGGTCAGACAGCAATTACTACCGGTTTATGAAAAAGGGCGTTGCAGCGAACTGACGCAGGCATTGATGGAGCTTGGCGCTGTGATTTGTGTTCCGAAGGGAAAACCGAGATGTAAGGAATGTCCATTGGGACAATTATGTGAAGCACATAAAAATGGTACGTGGAGTAGATTACCGGTGCGAAAAGAAAAGAAAAAAAGAAAAGTTGAAGAAAAAACGGTATTTATTTTACATGATGGTAACCGCTACGGAATTCATAAACGAGAAGGAAAAGGGTTACTTGCAAATTTATGGGAGTTTTATCATGTGGATGGGAAAATGGAAGCGAATGATGCAGTAGCTTTTATCAGTAGACAAGGATTTGAGCCTGTCCGGATTGAAAGAGAGATTCCCTATACTCACATTTTTAGTCATGTGGAATGGAGAATGATCGCATATTATATAGAATGTCGAAAACAAAAAGATGGATTGCTTTGGGTAGAGCGGGAAGCATTTAATACCATTTATGCTTTACCGACAGCATTTAAAGTATTTTTAGAAAAGGAGTCTTAGGATGACTTGTTTGGAGGCACAATCAAAAATAATCGCATATATTGATTATAATTTAGAGAAAGAGGAAAAGATAAACTTTTTAAAGCATATTCAAAACTGCCCAAACTGTAAAGATGAGTTAAATATTTATTATACTATGATAGAAGGAATGCGCCAATTGGACGAAAATCTGCCTTTATCAAAAGACTTTACGGTGGAATTAAATGATCGTATGGATAGAGAACTAAAACAGAATCGTAAACGACGTGAATTTTTTCGTTCCTCTGTTTGTATTGTAGTAATTGGTGTGCTAGGATTCTTTATTTTTGCATATATTAATTTTTTGAATTTGCTGCATGAGGATGAACAGGCAAAGTTAAAGGAAGCACAAGGCGAATATTATTATAGTCGCAATTTTCGTGATCGATTATTTGATCCCTATGATAAAGAGAATATTCTCAATATTAACATAGATGATCAATCAGAAAGAATTGATTTCTACCAAAAAATCCGACAACATAATATGTTACAATGAGCCATGCGTTCGCTTAAGCTGGCTTAAAAGCGAACATATGGCGAATGAGAAAACAGCGAGACAAAGACGAGCTGTT
>CAJOPP010000285.1 GCA_905236365.1 uncultured Lachnospiraceae bacterium | reverse complement strand
TTTGCATTAATCTTCTCAAGTAGCTTTTCAACATACATAGACGGAATAGAGTGTTTATCTTTTTCCTTATTTTTGCAGTTATTTAGGTACATAATTGCATTATCCGTGTCATTATTGGCTAATGCGATAAAAAACATCTGAATGCATGATCTAGCATCACCGGAATTTGCAGCATAGGCAAGTGCTTTGATGTATTGTGTACCATCCGCTTCAACACCCCATCCATGCAAATAACAGTCTGCCACGTATGCAGCAGAATATGGCTGTCCTTGATTAGCCTTTGCTAATTGTTTTTCGAAATTAAATCTCAAATCCTTGTCAGTTGCTAACATTACATTTCACTCCTTACACATATTTTTATAGCAATAATCCTACATAGATATATACGCATTATTCAAAACCGATTATCATTTCATCATTTATGTCATACATAGATACTTTATAAGCAATAACAGTATTGTCATCAGTAGTTAATATCAACATATAAATATAATCCAAATTATTGTTCTTTATAATTGTTCTTGCAAATTCAATATCAGAATATGATAATTTTTTACTATCCATATGGCTATGAATAATACCTGCAAACTCTATACCTGATTCATACCACTTTTTTATTATTTTGTTTAACTTAACTATATCTGGCACATATTCACCAGCAGTACAAGCCCTGTCATAATCAAACGCTACTATCTGACTATCTTTAGAACCTATTATTCCGCCAGCTTCTACTTTACCATCCTTTAAAGCGTTTATAATATCCAAATAAACTTTTTTATGAATTTCCATGTCATTATTCCAAGTTCAAAAATAGAGTTGTCAGATAGTATTTATATCTGACAGCTTTATTTACATTGTTCTTCTACTTCTGCGTAAAATAGCTACATGAACTTGCATTTTCCGACGGAGAATAATACTTTTGATATTTGCCACACCATGCCTCTCCATAATTGTTCTTTGAATACAAATCCATGTAAATACAATCACCACAACAATAAGCACAACAGTGTCCACATGGTATTTCTACTACTTTACCCATAAATTCCTTTTTTCCATCCATTGATTACCCCTCCTTTGTAAAGTCCATAATGGTATACCATATCGGACTTGTTTTTCTATATAGGATATTACCACAAATTCGTTTTTTCGTCTATATATTTTATTTTTGACTTTCCCCATTTTTAAGAACTGAATTCTCCGTAATCGTCTATATTAAAGAATTTAAAGAGGTTGAGCTGCTGTGATTTAATGTTTCGTGGAATAAATGCATCTATTCCTTTCCTACTCATGGATAACACACGTTCTATCGCATAACCTAATGTATAGTATATGAACTGCGGAATTTCATAAATACGTTTTGAACATTCCTTTAATTCCATCATAAATACTGTGTCTTCGTGAACGGTCGATGTAAGTCCTACATATCCTGTTGCAAGTGATGCAAACATATTAAGATTTCTTATCGATTTTAATGACATCACTCTCAGGTCTTCAAGTTCAAACTGCTGTTTTTTGAACTTGAAATATTCCTCTATGCGCCACCGCGTTAAGTATACTTTTGTGACAATATGACAGAGTTTTTTCTTTTCATGCATTTTTAGGTTGCTAAGTAGCATCATAGGCTCTGCCCCAAAACCGTACACCACAATAAGCACCATGTCCTTGTTTGGGAATTCGCACAGATTTACAGGAATGCAGCTCATTTTGCAATTGATAGTTTTGCCTTTTTTATCCTTAAATTTCATGCAGTAATTACCTTTATATTTGTTTGCTACATCAAGTATATTGCAAGTAGTACCTTTATATATAACATTACGGTTCTTTTTGGCTCTTATAACAAAACGTTCACCTCTTTTGAGGAAATACCGATAATACTCATTTGCATCAAACCCTCTGTCTAGTGTGCGGACACATTTACTGCTGAAGTTCTGGGATATAGCTTTTAAGCAGTCCAGATTTTCCTGTGTTTCGCTTACAAAACCTTCTTCAGCGGCAGAGAATATTTTCTGGTATATTGGCAGAGGCATTTTATTTGATTCAGATAAGACAGCTGCTTCAATAGTCTGATAGCCTTTTGTGATCTCGCCAGTACTGCCGTCACGAATATCAGTCAGTGCCTCCAATTTTTTACTTGAAGGTTTGGCAATGTCAGAATTATCGATAACAATAACAGCATAATCATCTTTGACATGTTTTTTGACCAACGTTAAATAATTGCTCCACAATGTCGACTGACATTCGAATTCAAAGAGATTTCGTGAAAGACGATCAATAGTCTTTTTAAGAGTAATATCTTCTTTGAGAGAACGAGCTATTTCGCTTAAATGAACCTTGTTTCCTGT
>CAJOPP010000284.1 GCA_905236365.1 uncultured Lachnospiraceae bacterium | reverse complement strand
TATGAAATATGTCAGCATAGCTGACGCAAATCCCGCGCCAAGACTCGCGAGCGAGTCTTGAATATACGATACGACAGTCATACTGGAATGTGCGTGAGCACTATGCCTGTCGTGTATCTGTGAAGCATAGGTTCTCTTTTTATTTTTTATTTTCATTCAGTCTCAAAGTGACAATAAAAGATGTAATTCCGTTTTTACATTCCACATGAATACGCCCTTTATGATTGTTTAAAATTGTTTTGGCAATGGAAAGCCCTAATCCATAATGGCCGCTTGCACGATTACGTGCTTTATCTACCCGGTAAAAGCGTTCAAATAATTGCTCTTGCTCTTCCTCGGGAATCGGCTCTCCGGTGTTGCTGACGGTAAATATAATGTTATGTGGAGTTCTTTGAAGTGTGATATTGATTTCTCCCCCTTTTTCCGTATGTGTCAGAGCGTTGTCAATCAATATTGTAGCAACCTGCTGAATCTGCTCTTTGACACCGTAAAAAGAAAGATTTGGCAGAATATCTTCCTGCATTAGAATTCCTTTTTCAAATGCGATGCTTTCAAAGGGGAGGACGCATTCTAATAAAGCATCAGTAAGCGAAAAGGTATTTTTCGCCACATCGGTATAAGGCTCTTGTTCTAATCGTGTCAGTTCCAGCAAAGAGGTTACAAGATGATGCATCTGATCACATTCTTTTTTGATATATGAGAGTTGCTTATTTTCTCCAATCTGATCTTCTAAAAGTTCACTGTTTGACAAGATGACAGCAATCGGTGTCTTTAGCTCGTGGCTGGCATCAGAGATAAATTGTTTTTGCTTTTGGAAGGCATCTTCCACGGGGCGAACCATCAGTCCGGATATTGTATAGGATAAAAAGGCAAAGGCGGTCAGACCAATGATACCTAAAACAATAGAAATCATAAGCAGATTGTTTATATTTTCTTCCGTAGCAGAGTGGTCAATAAAAGCGATTGCAACACCGTCATTGTGCGGGTTGACTGCATAGCGAAGATGTTCGATGGTACCATGGGATTTGTGATCTGACAGGATTTTATTACAGTAATCTTCTATTTCGATATCGCTCAGGCTGTCAGAAAGGGTGTTTTCAATAGAAATCAATTCCTTGTCGGCAGTATAATTAACAAGAATATAATGGGATATGGCAATCTCCCGGTGACGCTGCATATCCGGTGTTGGATGCTCCTCCTTTTTGGAAAAAAGATGCCCGGAATCTGTGGCTTTAGAATCCTCTTCGTTTGGAACAGGGGGAGAATTCCATGTGTTCGTTGGCTTTTGTGATTCAAAAGTATCTTCTGAAATTTTTGCAGGAGGATTCTCGTCTTGTGGTTTTGGAGGAAAGTCCGGTTTCAATTCCCGCTGCATCAAAAAGCGTAAATTATCATCTGCTTCAGCCTGGCTATCGGCTCTGGTCCAGATATTGATCACAACAAGAATACTGATAAATGTAAAAGAAAGTAAGAACATCATGGTAAACATGATGCGGTAGCGTAATTGTTTTGTCATAAGAAACCTCCTCTTTGTATCGTATGAAATCCACATTTGGTTGCTGCATCGAACGACAGTGGATTATTCTGTTAATTTGTAGCCCAGCTTTCGTATGGTTTGTATAGAGACGGTTGTTTTTAAAAAGGTGAGCTTTTTTCGCAGGAAGGAAATATATACTTCCACATTATTGTACTCAGCATCTGTGTCATATCCCCATATTTTTTCGATAATCTGTTCCCGGCTGATAATTTGTCCTGCGTTGCGTAGAAGATACTCCATTAACTGGTACTCTTTTCCATTGAGTGGCATACTATTGCCGCTGGTCTTACAGTAGAGCTCGTTACTTCCCTGCAACATATAAATATCACTATAAGAGAGTTGTTGAGGGGTTGCAGTATCAGTCTGTCTTCTGGTAAGAGCACGTAATCTGGCATATAACTCTTCTCTATGAAATGGTTTGGTAAGATAATCATCAGCACCGGAGTCTAATCCGGTTATTTTGTCATTTAATTCTGATTTGGCGGTCAGTAATAAGACAGGAGTCTGAATATTTTGTTCACGCAGTTTTCTTAAGACATCCAGTCCATTCATCTTCGGCAGCATGATATCCAGAATAATGGCATCATAGACGTCAGAAAGTCCAAAGGTAAGACCTTCTTCTCCGTCCTTTGCCCAATCGGTTATATAATGTTCCATTTTTAAAGAAGTACATAGGGCTTCTGCAAATCCTTCTTCGTCTTCTACCAATAAAAGTCTCATGATAATTCTCCTTTCCAATTAAGTATCGCAAGCAGTTGTTAAAAGATTCTATTGCAGATTATGTAAAACAAAAGATTTATGATATCTGTAATTTTAAAGGTTATGGCTATAGCGACATATATATAGTTCAGGAAATATACATTTTAATCATAGCACAATTGTCTTAAAAAAAGATTGAAATTTTAAAAAGAACTATTTTTTTTCACATTCTTTCAAGGTTTTTTTAAGATAAGACTGTTAACATTTTTGTTAGATAGAATAATAAAAAGACGAGGGCAAAACGATACATTTTGGTTATGTTTCGTCAAGTTGCGTAAAGATGGGAGGAAATTATTATGAGATGGAAATCGTTTTTTGCATATGGGTTAGCACTATCAGTAGTATTGACCGGTTGTGGAACTTCAGCCGTAACCGGTGATAAGGAACAGGAGACAACAAAAGAAAAAACGGATGAGTTGGAAACAGATACTAAGGAGCATTCGGCAGGAACTGAGACAAAGGAGATGGCAGCTTTCACGGCTGAAGAACAGTTTACTGAAAGAGATCTTTCCGGTGAATATGATGAAAAGGAAGCTGAAAGAGTGACGTTTTCTGAGAATGGAGTCGAAACATCAGGGAGTGCAACGGCAGAGGGAAATGCCGTAACCATTTCTTCAGATGGAGTATATATTTTGTCTGGCAACTGCAGTGATGGAATGGTGATCATAGATGCAGAAGATTCTGCAAAGATTCAGCTTGTATTAAAGGATTTGACACTTTGTTCAAAGACTTCGGCAGCAATTTATGTGAAGCAGGCAGATAAAGTATTTCTGACATTGGCAGATGGCACAACCAATACATTGTGTTCTGGTTCTTCGTATGTTGCAATCGATGAGAATAATATCGATGCAGTTGTCTATTCCAAAGATGATCTGACGGTAAACGGAACCGGAACATTGAGGGTAGAATCTCCTTCCGGACATGGAATTGTAGGAAAAGATGATCTTGTGTTTGCTGATGGTACTTATGAAATCAGTGCAGAGAAAGATGGAATTTCCGGAAAGGACAGCGTAAGGATTGCAGGCGGAGACTTTACAATTCAGGCAGGGGATGATGGAATCAAATCAGAGAGTGATGACAATACCGGATATGTTTATGTTTGTGGCGGTTCCTTCCGGATGCAGACATCGGATAAGGGCGTGGAAGCTGGTAGTACTATTTATGTAGCAGACGGTGGATTTGATCTGAATTCAGAAGATGATGCCTTTCATTCATCGGGAACTATCTATATCGGAGCCGGTCGGTATAAGATTGATACGGTAGACGATGCTTTTCATGCGGATAATACGCTAACGATTGCAGAGGGAATAGTGGAGGTCAATAGTTGTTACGAAGGATTAGAGGCACAGGTAATAGAAGTATCAGGTGGAGAAATCGATCTTGTTGCAAAAGACGATGGTCTCAATGCAGCTGGTGGCAAGGATGGAAGTCAGGCGGAAGGTGGTTTTGGAAGAGGGGATATGTTTGATACCGATGAGGATGCAAATATCAATATTTCGGGAGGCATTCTTCGTGTTTCAGCAGAAGGAGACGGAGTGGATTCCAATGGTTATATTACGGTGAGTGGTGGGGAAGTTTACGTGACCGGACCAACAAAAGGTGGAAATGCATCACTGGACTATGGAATCAATGCAGTGATTCAGGGAGGTATCTTTGTAGCTGCCGGAGCTTCCGGTATGGATGAAAATTTCGGCACGGAATCCACGCAGGGTTGTATATTAGTGAACACAGGAAACCAGCAGGCGGAAAGTACGATCACTTTGACGGATGAGGAGGGAAAAGACTTAATTGATTGGACTTCGGACAAAGCATATGACTGTGTATGGGTCAGTACACCGGAAATAAAGGAGGGAAGCACTTATACGCTGAAAGCAGGGGATTATTCACAGGAGATTGCAATGGATACTCTGCTCTATGGAACCGGAAGCGGAATGGGATTTGGAGGTGGAAGAGGCGGACATGGAAACATGAACCCTGAAAATTTTGACAGAAATCAGATGAAGAATGGAGAAACTCCTCCGGAAATGCCGAATCGGGAAGGGATGGAGAATGGAGAAACTCCTCCGGAAATGCCGAATCGGGAAGGGATGGAGAATGGAGAAACTTCTCCGGAAATGCCAAATCGGGAAGGGATGGAGAATGGAGAAACTTCTCCGGAAATGCCGAATCGGGATCAGAATCAGAAGGAACCGGATAATCAGACAGGAAATGCAGTATAGAGTGAAGCTGAAGGCTGAACTGTTACGATTTATGGAACAACGAATCTGCTTACGAGATTTTACTGGATTGCAGGGGCGATTTTAGTCATCGTAGGAATTGTGGGAGCGTGTTTGCCGGGAAGAGATGAAGTTTAATTGGTTGAAAGAACGTTGTATACTCTTTGATGCGTACAGGGAATAGAAAAAGAAGGAACTTTGTCAGATTGTCCGGATTCCCAATGAAGAGATACGATTGGAATTTCGACGAATGGATAAGCGGCAAAGCCACTCTGCAAATTGAACAAAGTAGCAGAGTGGTTTTGCCACTGTAATCTGGCTATTCTTTTCCGTTCCAGCAGTAGGTACAGAGCTTTTCAGCCGGGATTCCCACAGCGTCTAACATATCATCTAACCGACTGTATTGCAGAGTCGTAAAGTTCAGTTCTTTACGGATTTCTTCAATCATCCGGTCATATTTTGGAGATTCCGGATCTGCATATTCCTGTAATACTTCATCGGAAATATCCTCCGTGCCTTCTAATTTGGCGATGACCCGGCGGGTGATCAGATCCATTTCAGAAGTGGAGCGGGAGAAGTTCAAATACTTACAGCCATATAACAATGGCGGGCAGGCTGGACGGATATGAACCTCCTTTGCACCGCTGGCATATAAGAATTCGGTAGTTTCTCTTAATTGTGTTCCACGGACAATGGAGTCGTCGATCAATAATAAACTTTTGTCTTTGATCAGGTCGTGTACTGCAATCAGTTTCATCTTAGCAATCAGATTGCGTTTACTCTGCATTGTCGGCATGAAGGAACGCGGCCAGGTCGGCGTATATTTGATAAATGGTCTGGAAAATGGAATACCGGAGGCGTTGGAATATCCAACTGCATGTGCGGTTCCGGAATCCGGTACACCGGCAACAATATCCGGTTTTACGTTATCTCTTTTTGCCAGACTGGCACCACAATTATAACGCATCTGTTCTACGCTGATTCCCTCATAGGAACTGCTTGGATATCCGTAATATACCCATAGAAACGTACAGATTTTCATGTCTTTCCCGGGAGCGACCAATGTTTTTACACCTTCCTGTGTCACAATGTCGATCTCGCCAGGTCCAAGTTCTTTGAAGTCTTCATATCCAAGGTTGCGGTAAGCAAAGTCTTCAAAAGTAAGACAGTAAGAATCTTCCTTCTTACCAATGACCATTGGGGTTCTGCCGTATTTATCCCTGGCAGCATAGATTCCTTTTGATGTCAGAACCATCAAGGTTAAAGATCCATCAATCAATTCCAAAGCATAATGGATGCCGTCAATGATGTTTTCTTTTTGATTGATGATAGCGGCAACTAATTCTGTAGGATTGATATCTCCACCACTCATTTCCAGAAAATGAGAATTACCGTTGGAAAAAATGGTATCAACAATCTCTTTGGTATTATTAATCTTACTAACTGTTGTAATAGCATAGGTTCCGTGATGGGAACGTACAATCAAAGGCTGAGGCTCGTAATCAGAGATACATCCAATTCCCATATATCCCTTCATTTCCTGCACATCTTTATCGAATTTTGTACGGAATGGGGCATTTTCGATATTGTGGATGGAACGGTCAAAACCATTCTCTCCATATACAGCAATTCCTCCCCGTCTGGTGCCTAAATGGGAATGATAATCAGTTCCGAAAAATAAATCAAATAAACAGTCTTCTTTTGAGACAACTCCAAAAAATCCACCCATGATTTTTCTCCTCTTTTTGTATAGAATGATAATTGTTGTGGTTCTACATAATTATATGACACCTATTTGATTCAATGCATAAAAGGGGTGTTCAATGTAGAAAACGACATGCAACAATTCAAGTATAACAATCATTGTGGAAACTGGCAAGATAAAGTTATCACTATTTTGTAAAAGGGGTTGCCGTTCGTTACTGTTCAGACGTACGTCACCGAGTGAACTGTAATATAACAGTTAGGAAAACGGCTTAAAGTTTTCTATTGTAAAATAGAAGATGTCGGGTTAAAATATTTCTATTATGTAGTAAGTGATTTCTTTAGAAAGCATTATCTGACAAGAGGGAGGTTGCTAGTGTGGCGATTCATAATAAATCCCATAATAATTCTGCACGGATGTCATTGAACAAGATACGTAAGGATGATAATTTAAAGCATAAAACGGCATCTGATTTTGAAGTTCCAAATGAAATTAAACTTCTTCATAGAATTACAGATTGTAACGATTTTCTCAAACAAGTGCCAGACAATTCAATTCAATTAATCTGTATTGATCCACCATATAATCTTGAACTTGCAGGATGGGATTCATATGATAATTATATTGAATGGGCATCAAAATGGTTAGATGAAGCATATAGAGTGTTATCGGATAATGGAAGTATGGTTATTTTTGGTGGCATACAATTTAGAGATGTCAAATCAGGGGATTTACTGGACATTATACAGTATGTAAGGAAAAATACTAAATTTAAACTTATTAACACAATAATATGGTACTATAAAAATGGCATGTCGGCGCATCGTTTCTTTGCAAACAGGCATGAAGAAGTCATCTGGTTAACCAAATCAAATGATTATTATTTCGATTTGGATTCGGTTAGAGTTCCGTATTCTGAAGAGGATTTAAAGGTTGCATTAAAAGATAAACGATTGAATCCTGAAAATTCATGCCCACCTTTTTGGGAGACATTATCGAATTGCCGAATGCTTATTAATATTTTGATAATCTTTTTAATGAGGCTTTCACATACCTTTTATCTATATCAGTTCCTATAAAGCGTCTGTTATTTTTTTAAGATGCTTCGCCGGTTGTAGCAACTCCCATGAATGGGTCAAAAACAATATCGTTTGGGTTAGATGCAATTATAAGTAAATGTTCAATAAGTGCAAGCGGCTTTTGAGTTGGATGTTTCGGTGAAGTAAGTTTTTCAGGAGGTAGGTAAGAAGGACATTCGAAGAAATTATGCATTTTTTTTGTTTTTATTATCGGGTGGAAAAATAAGAATATTATTAGGATCACAGTCCGAAGTAGTGAAAATACTTTCAATTTTTT
>CAJOPP010000283.1 GCA_905236365.1 uncultured Lachnospiraceae bacterium | reverse complement strand
GAGGTCTTTCCGTACCTACTCTCAAAGTTTGGCAGAAGGATCAAGATCTGGAGTGCTGCCTGCTCCACCGGGGATGAACCGTATTCCCTGGTGATGGCGCTTTCCCGTTATGTTCCGCTTTCTCAGATATCTGTCTATGCAACGGATCTGGATAAACAGATTTTGGCAAAGGCAAAGGTTGGGTTGTACGGTGAAAAGAGTCTTCACGGAGTGCCGGAGGACTTTAAGAAAAAGTATTTTACAAAGATCGGCCCCTCCTATCAGATTTCCGATGAGATCAAAAATCGCGTACAGTTTCAACAGCATAATCTCTTGAAGGATCGTTATCCCACGGATTGCCAGATGATCGTGTGCAGAAATGTCTTGATCTATTTTACGGAAGAAGCAAAGGATGAGACCTTCCGTAAGTTTTATCAGAGCTTGCCCGGCGGAGGTGTGCTTTTTATCGGAAGTACGGAGCAGATTTCGGATTACAGAGGGATTGGGTATCAGAGGATGAATTCCTTCTTTTATCTGAAGTGAGCCGGGTTCGAATGAGGAGAAATGTGGCAATTCGTCTTGAAGGAAAAGCCGGATGTTAAAGTAAGCCCCTTGATTTCTGTCGATTTTGGCGGAATCAAGGGGCTTTTTCTGACAGCATAAATTGACTTACGAATGTTTTGCAACCATATTTAAGATATGGGAGGCATATACGGCAAAAGCGGAGCGGTTTTTCTTCATCTCATCCGTCAATTCAAAGAAAAGCTCCTGGCCTTTATAATCCCGTTTGAAGAAAGGTGCAAAGATATAGTCCCATTGTCTCAGATAAGTGGAATTCTTGCGCGTGTAGCAGGTCTGGGCTGTTGCTTGAACGCGGTGCTCCTTATCCACAAAGGTGGCCACGGATTTATGGAGCGCAAGATCTTCCTCGGGTAAATAATAATAGTCCTTATAATTGGAATAGAAGTATTTCAAGGTTTCCTCATACACCGGTACACGAATGACTGCTTCCTCGCCATCAAGCTTGCAAAAGCAGCCGTCTGCGGAGACGGTGAGCGGAACTGGAACAGCATGGGGAAGGGAGACGGTGATCAATAGCTCCATACGATGGATGTCATCCATATCCCGGTAGTGATTGGCCTGCACTTTTTTGGCCTTCAGAGGTGCGGTCAAAGCATCGCTGTAGGACAGAACGGGCAGAATAGAAAGCATTCCGATCAGATCATCCCTGTTGTGGAGCAAAAGCAGATCACAGGCCTCAGCGGTGGGATTTTTCAGATAATCCTGATAGACTGCGATCAGATCACCGCCGGTATATAAGTCTTCGCGATGGATCCCCAAGAATTCTTCGATGGATTTTTGCTTGCAGTGAACCAGATTGAGAAATCTCTTACAGGGAGAGATCCGGCGGTAGAGATCCAGCCCTTCGAAGGCGTCAAAGGAATAAAGAAGCTCCAATTCCTCACATTTGTTTCGCAGATAGGTCAGATCGAATTGAGTGCCGTTAAAGTGAATCAGAAAACGATCCTCCCGTACAAAATCAAAAAAAGCCTGTAAAATTGTAATCTGTTCATCGGGAGCTTCCGCCATCCACTGGAGCGTGTGCCATTTCTCGGTTGCATCCAGATATGCACAGCCGATCATGTAGAGCATGGAGGATCTTGCGGTAAAGCCCGTGGTCTCTATATCGATAAAAAGGGCTTTTTCCGGCGCACAGATTGAAGAAAGCGGATATTTTAATGTAAAGTTATCGATCACTTGGTCAACGGTTTTCATAAAAACTCCTATTTTTTAAATAATTAACACTTATTATATTATAGCAGAAATTCTGTTTGAAGGGTAGTAATTTGTTGAAAAAAAGTGTATAGTTATTGAGAAAGAGTTTATTTGTTTATGGTGTGAAAAGGATGCAATTAGGAGAGGTGGGAAATGGCAAAATTGACATTTAAGGGTGGGATACATCCCTATGACGGGAAAGAATTGTCCAAGGATAAGCCTATTGTGGAGCTGACTGCCGAAGAACTGATGGTTTTTCCTTTAAGTCAGCATATCGGTGCACCCGCCAAGGCAGTTGTGGCGAAGGGGGAGAATGTCAGGAGGGGACAGCTGATCGCCGAAGCGGGCGGTTTTGTTTCTGCGCCGATTTACTCCTCAGTATCCGGGGTGGTTAAGGCTATAGAACCCAGAAGAGTGGCATCGGGAGATATGGTCATGTCCATTGTCATCGAAAACGATGGTCTGGGAGCGGAAGAAGATTACGAAGAAGCGGAATATCCTGAGGAACTTTCCAAGGAGGAAATCCTTGCAAAGATTCAAAGGGCGGGCATTGTGGGAATGGGCGGCGCAGGCTTTCCGACACATGTAAAGCTCTCCCCCAAGGAGCCTGAAAAAATCGAATATGTCATTGCCAATTGTGCTGAGTGTGAGCCCTATTTGACCAGTGATTACCGCCGTATGCTGGAGGAACCGGAAAAGTTCATCGGT
>CAJOPP010000282.1 GCA_905236365.1 uncultured Lachnospiraceae bacterium | reverse complement strand
CGTTAAATGCGACTGGTGCTATACCTGAACTTTTGGCTGGTGTTATTTCGTGAGTCGTATTCCCGTTACGGTGTTCTGTCATTTCTCTCGTCTTTTCTTTATGACTTTAATTAATCCATAATCAGCATAGACTCACACATAAACTGCAAAACTATAATTCAAATATATTATTTGTAATAGCTTCACACTGATCAGTCTCATGGTTGTATAGCGCATACATTTTTAACTTCAAATCATAACAAATAAAATTGCCAGCGGAATCTGAAGCAATTGGAAATAAACTCGACTCCTTGAACAAGTCAGGATAAACACAATATATAGTCTCTTTGTCATTTCTATTATAAGACAACATGGACTTAAAGACATATTCACGCTGAGAGGCTGTAATTATTGCCTTTTCGGATGGTCTACCACCATTATAGTTTTCCATAATTTCAATTAATCTAGCAGGTAAATTTACTCCATGCTGTTCAAGAAAGTTTTTCACTGCATTTGCCTCTCTAAGTGGTTTTACATATTTCCAAGTAATTCCCATAGTTTCGTCTCCTATCTGTTATCGGTTCCACCACCCCATATAGAGCGTCCTCCGGTATGCCCTGTATGGGAATGAGTTTCAAAGTCGACCAGTTGTAGTTTTCCTGCTTCTGCATCATGGTGCCATACGTATCCGTCCGGAGCAGTTCCGTCATTTACACCATCACTGATTTGTTCAAGCTGTTCCTCGGAGAACTTTGCCTTTAATTCCGGATTTCTCTCAATTTCTTGTAACAATTGCCTGTTACATTCTTTAAATTGTACTTTATCCGGTTGAAGATATAAATCTTCTGGAATCTTCGCGTCAAATGCAGATTCAAATTTTGGAAAAACACCTTCTATTTTTTCGCTATTTGGCAGATCAATAACTCTTCTCTCAAACAACACACCTGTAATCGGATGCCTGTCATTTTCCAGAGATTCATTTCGTGTAATAATGTATCGCGGTGCATCTGATATTTTTTTGTTCTCTTCAATATCTTTATTTTCACCCTTAAAGAAATTATCCCAAAATTCTCTTGATTCTCCGGGTGTCATGCTTTTCTCAGGCTTTATTTCTTTATAGTTTTCCGCTTCCAGGTTCTTCAATTCGCTGACATCATTCATTCTCTTAGACTCCAGCATCAGTACACCTCTCCCTTTGTCTTATAGATTTCTGTAAATTTGCCGAAAATATCGTTATATGAAGCATCACGTACAGATTGCTCATATATCAGAAGGGCCATCACCAAATCAATTTGTCTTCTTGAATAATCATTTATCTTTGGCGACAACTTGTCAGCCACAGAATGAACCCACTCATTAATATTATTATACTTTTTGGATTCCTTAATAGCATCTTCAGCATCAAGAAAATCATATATAAGTGCTCTGAGTGACTCTATTGCAGCTTCACCACCTGATGAAACATAGTCCAGAAAATCGCATTTGACAATTGTATCCAGTCTAGATTTCAATACTTTATCCCTAAGTTCTTGTATATCTACCCGATCTCCTCTACGATATATTTCCTTTGTCATTATACATTTTAGCAGTGACTGCTCTACTTCACTAGTATCTACAGGTTTATCAACAGATTGCTCATCTATGTTATCATTCGGGAATGTCACATTTTCGCCTGTGTATAAATCCACCTTGCACAGTACAGGCTCTAACCAATCGCTTTGCGAGATTGCAGCTACGCCTTTTTCGAGTTTGGCTATTTCAATTATTTGATTATCATTAAGTCCTGATGCCTTACCCACTAATTCTCTATCACCAAAATCAGGCAGCCTAAGAATAATCTTGGTGTTGGTATTTCTAATAACAGACATATCCAATAATCCCGGGGATTGATCCGCAATTATGAATCCTTCACCATACGTTCTCATTTCAGCGATTGAATTAGCCAGCATTTCTACAGACTTACCAAGCATATTCGCCCCTTCACTCGTCTGTTCCGTAGAAGTTCTTTTCAAAAGGTTATGCGCTTCTTCTAATACAGTCACATGATTTAAACTTTCGTCAGGATTTCCCTTTACCTCCCTTTGCTCCATACGATGTTCATGCAGCTTAAGCACCAATACACCCATGATCAAAGATTTCGTTTCTGTTGATCCAATCCTGCTCAGATCTACAATAGCATTGCGATCAAATAGATCCTCATCACTTAAATCGTCCGTTGTAAAGATTAATCCGTTTATTCCATTTGTCAGGGACTTTAGTCTGGTAACGAGTGCCCCCGTGTAATCACCTTTGTTATCATTCGAGTAATCACTCTCATCCAATACCTGCTTTATTTCTCTGACAACATCATTAAAAGTAGGAAATAAATCTGGAGAAAAACGATTTTCTGATTTTTCCAAATTCCATCCGCTTTTAACATATGCTCTTTCAATAGAATCCTTCAGTATAGCGGGCATTGCAGCATACATCGGCCAACATACATTAAAAATCTCAACTAAGCGATCCAAGTGTTCAAGAATATGAGTATGTTTAGGAAAGCTAAATGGATTCATCCTCAATAATTTCGTATCTTCAATCAATTTATTAGTTCCATACGTAATAACCCCTTTTATCCTTTGTTTTTTGAGTTTCTGATAACAATTGTACCTGCATTCCAGTGTATGTCATGTAATTGGATGACAGGTATTTCGGAACAT
>CAJOPP010000281.1 GCA_905236365.1 uncultured Lachnospiraceae bacterium | reverse complement strand
TGGGAACTGGTTCTTTTGATAAAACAGTGAAATGGACAACAAGCAATGAGAAGGTGGCAACTGTCACAAACAGTGGAAAGGTGAAAGTAAAAGCGAAAAAGGGATCGGCAGTCATTACGGCAACATCGTCAGTTGACGGAACAAAGAAAGCATCCATTACGATTAAGGTATCTTCCAAGGCAGTTATCAACAAAACTTTGACACTGAAAACAAAGACGTTATCGCTAAAAGAAAAAGGTGCAACGGCACAGATTCAGATAAAGAAGTATACGAAAAGCACAACGGATACGGTTACATATAAAGTGAAATCCGGAAAGAAATATGTTAAGGTGGACAAATATGGCGTTGTAACAAGTAAAGTACAGCCTGGAAGCAAGGCAGGAACAGCAAAAATACAAGTAAAATATGGTAAGAAGAGTGCGACCGTCACTGTAAAAATACCGAAAAAATAATCAAGAATGATTAAAAAATCTAAATTGGCAAAATGCCTATTGGCATTTTGCTCCAATTTAGATTTTTTTTTGAAAATGATTCATAAAATTGTTGTTCTATGTTATACTTCTATTTATCATATGAAACAGGGAGTAATTGATTGAAATGTACTTCTTATTGTTTGCAGAATTGGAAAAACAGTGATAACTACGTTCTGTAATGCGTTGACAGTGTGGCATGTATCGGAAAGGGAACATGTCATTATAAGAATTTGGAGGAGATAACATGAGAAAATGGAATAAGCTGCTGTGTTTCGATTGGAGCCGAAAGACAAAAAAAACGATGTTTATGGCGGTAGTTGCCTTAATAGGGTTAGGATCAGGCAATCTGAGTGCGGTGTTAAATGAGGTGCATGCAGAGACAGTAAGAGAATATCCTGTATCAGATGATTGGTTGAAACCGGCGAAGATTCATGTTTCAGGGGACGATGATACACTGATCAGAAGAGGTGCCTCTCTGCCGGCATCCTATGATGCCAGAGAGTATGGATTGGTAACTGCAGTTAAGGATCAGGGGGACAATGAAACATGTTGGGCTTTTTCATCTGTTGCTGCAATGGAGACTAATCTGGTTAAAAATGGCAAAGCGAGTGCGGACATTGATTTGTCGGAGAATCAGGTCGCTTATTTTTTCTATAATTCTCAAATGGATCAATTGGGATATACGCAGGGAGATTATAACAGAAGTTTGAGAGGAAATTATTTATCAACTGGTGGAAGTTTGCATGGAACCGGCCTTTCACTGGCAACCTGGGTAGGTGTTACAACGGAAGACCGATCACCGTATTTGACGAGACCTTCAATGGATTTATGTTATTTAGCAGATTATTCTGTGAAAAATGTATATATTTATGACTATGATGTTAAAACGCTGAATAAATCGGTAGCAAGGATTAAACAGGCAGTTCTGGATCATGGAGCAGTTGCTACCGGACTCAATTTTTCAACACAATATTATAGTGAGGCAAATTCCTCATATTATTATCCATATAGTGATAATTCCGGTAATCATGCCGTGGCAATCATTGGCTGGGATGATTCTTATTCTCGTCAGAATTTTGTCAGAAAACCGTCAGGCAATGGTGCATGGATTGTTAAGAACAGTTATGGGTCTGATTTTGGAGACGAGGGATTCAATTATATCTCCTATGAGGATAAATCCCTGACAGAAATGATGACGTTTGAGATGGTGACCCGGGAAGAGCAGTATGATAATAACTATCAGCATGATGGAACTGCTAATCCAACGTATGGAATCAATACAGGTGATTGGTATGCAAATGTATTTACTGCAAAGGGAGCTGATGGATATAATGAAGAACTGGAAGCAGTTGGGGTCTATTCTCTTTCTGAAAATGCCCAATATGAGATACAGGTGTATACAGGATTGTCTAATATAGGCAAGCCGACCAGTGGAACGAAAGTGTTTTCTTCGAGCGTGAAAGGAAAGCTTGCAGATGCAGGATATCAGACGATTGTATTGCCTAAGAAGGTGTCATTGACCGCAGGAGAGAGATTTTCAATCTTAGTAAGATTAACCGAATCGTCAGGAAAATTGGGTAATATCGGTCTGGATATTTCACATAGGAATGACTGGATTGAATTTATAGCCAATACAGATAAAAACCAGTCTTTTGCGAAGATTAAAGGAAAATGGTATGATATTGGGAAAGAACTTAAGTACCTTGCCAATGTAAGAATTAAGGCATATACCAATCGTACAAATGAGAAATCAAAGTTTCAGTTAAGTAGTGCCAGTCTTGGTATTTCGAAGGATGCTTCATCAAAACTATCGTTAAAGATGAATGTGAAAAATGTATATCGGAATGTGGTATGGAAATCCTCAAATACAAAGATTGCAACTGTAAATGATAAGGGAACGGTGAAAGGTCATGAATATGGTACAGCTACAATTACAGCATCTTTTGTTGGTTCCTCGAAAACAAAAAAATTGACTTGTAAAGTTACTGTCGGACCATCAAAATTAAAAAGTTTTACGGCAAAAGGTGGGAAAAAACTAACTGTAAAATGGAAGAAAAATAGTGATACCGATGGTTATGAGGTGTATTATTCGACAAGCAAGTCAGGCACATACAAAAAGCTGAAAGCTCTCAAAAAGAATAAAACTTCGTATAGCAAGAAATTGGAGACGGGCACATATTATGTGAAAGTGAGACCGTACAAATCACAAAATAAGAAAAAATTATATGGAAGTTTTACTGCTGTAAAATCGGTAACAATCAAATAGAATAAGTGATGAATGGATGATGTTTCCTGTTCTTATAGTCATATAAGCGTATTAGTTACAATTCACTCGGTGGCGTACGTCTGAACAGTAACAGCGTATTATACGGATGTTTAGGAGCTGCTGTTCGCTACTTGCCATAAAGAGGAGAGTTGTAGTATAATGGAACAGAATCCCGTGCTTGTAAGGGCGATTTTGAAAGCTTTATTGTGAGAGAAACTCATAATAGAATGAAAGAAATCCCGTGCTTGTAAGGGAGACTTTTAAAATGTGATTATGGATGTTATTTATAATCAAAAGGAGAAAACAGAGATTTAGCAGAATAGGAATGGAGTTATGGAAGATAAGAAAATTGTGTTACTGATTGATGCAGAGAATACAAGTGCCAAATATGCAGACTGCATTATGCATTACCTGGAGAAACAGGGAATTATTATCAGTGCAAGAATATATGGGGATTTTATAAATAATAATAATGTCAAAGGATGGAATTCCAAAGCGATTCAATATGAAATGGAACAAAAACAGCAGTTGACAACAAGTGCAGGGAAGAATGCTTCCGACATTGCACTTGTCATTGATGCAATGGATCTTTTATATCTTAAGACGATTGATACCTTTTGCCTGGTGACATCCGATGGTGATTTTACAAATCTTGTAAAACGAATCCGGGAGGATGGAATTGAAGTGATTGGGATTGGAAAAGCGGATGCATCGAAACGACTGGGAAAAGTCTGTGATACGTATCTGGAGTTTGAACAACTGATGGAAAAAACAAAGGAGAAAGCTGATAATCCGACAGAAAAGAATCCGGCAAAGAACAAGAAAGCAGAGTCAAAGAAAGCAGAGTCAAAGAAAACAGATGGAAAGAATGCTGGACAGGTAAAGAGTGATCAAAGGAAGTCAGAACCGGAGAAAACGGTAGAGCCTTTAAAAAATATCAAGATGACACTGAATGAGTTGGTTCAGCAGGATGAAAATGCAGGAAAATATGCAGATTTGGGTGGAATTAAGAGTCGGTTGCAACTGAAGTATCCGGGATTTGATGAGAAAGATTACGGTTATAAGTCGATTCGGGAATTGATTGATAATGAGACAAAATTTGAGGTGTATCAGGATGAAAGACATACCTATGTTCATTCTAGTAAGAAAAATACGGCAAAAGACCTTTCAGAGAATTTAGAAGAGAGCGTGGAACTGGAAAATGTGTGTCGTTTTCTTTTGGATCATTTTCCTAAAAAGGTGATCGGAGTACATGAAATGGGGGCGTTTGGAAAAAAACTTCACAATGCTTTTCCTGAATTTAGCTATAAAGAATATGGATATGGGAAGCTATCTGCATTTTTAGAAGAAGTAGGTTTCAAAATTTATTAGAATAGCAGATGCATACCGAGTGAACTGTAACCATTAAATGTAATTAGCAGTGAAAAATACTTCACAAATGATGTTTTAAGTGCTATTATACATAGCATGGTAAACCACGTGTGGTGGTTAAGGGGTGGATTTTGACATCCCAACCAAGTTATTAAAAATATAATAGAAACTGAGAGGTTATAGTTATGAAGTTTAAGATTGTAGGTGACAGTTGTACGGATTTTACGCCAGAAGATTTGAAGAAGGAATATGTAGTATCTGTTCCGCTTACGATAGATGTGGATGGATATGAGATTATAGATGATAAGAATTTTGATCAGGCAGATTTTTTGAAGCGTGTGGCAGAATCTGAGGAATGTCCGAAGTCGGCCTGTCCGTCTCCGGAGCTTTATATGGAGAGCTTTTTAGGTGCGGATGAGGTGTATGTGATTACTCTTTCTTCCAAGCTGAGTGGGTCATATAATAGTGCAGAATTGGCTAAGAAAATGTATGAAGAGGAACATCCGGAAGTGCAGATACATGTGTTCGATTCGAAGTCGGCTTCCTGTGGACAACTTCTGCTTGCGCATTTAATTGAAAAGTATGCTTTGGAGGGGTTGGAATTTAATGATATTGTAAAGAAGGTTTCTGTAGTTCGGGATGATATGCATACTGCTTTTGTATTAGAGAGCTTAGAAGCATTGCGGAAAAACGGAAGGTTGACAGGAGTAAAGGCAATTGTGGCTGATACACTGAATATCAAGCCATATATGAAAGCAGAGGACGGAGTAATCACACAGGGCGGACAGGCAAGAGGAATCAAGCGTGCAATTAGCAAAATGGTGGATTATGTGGGAGAAGTTGGCAAGAACTTGACGGATAAAACCGTTATTATTGCAAACTGTAACTGCTACGACCGTGCAAAAGAATTAGAAAAAGATCTTCTTAGCAGATATCATTTTAAAGAATCACTGGTGATTGATACGAAAGGAATCAGTTCTTTATATGCCAGTGATGGAGGTGTGATTATAGCATTTTAAGTAGGTACTGGCTTTTATCTATGAAGCTTTTGGAAAATTTGGCTTATGCCATTTGTTGTAATCATTTTTTCTAAAAAGAAAACCGTCAAACCTTGAAAGGTATGACGGTTTTGCTTTTTAATAAGCAGATGACGGGAGTCGAACCCGCCTAGCCAGCTTGGGAAGCTGGAATTCTACCGATGAACTACATCTGCATAATTCTATTATACGATTATTAGTACCGTTTTGCAAGAATTTTTTTTAATTCTAAAAAATTATGGTAACAGTTACAGTTCACTCGTTAGCCAGTAAACAGTCACTTATAATTTTTGAGGCGAGGGAAAGGAAGTGTATATATGTTGGAGTTGAGACAGACAGAATTGTTCAAGAATATTACACAGGAAAATATTATCAAAATGATGATGTGTACAAGGGCAATCACAAAAGAATATGAGGCGGGACAATATATTTTCCGGGAAGAAGACAAACCGGAATATCTCTATTTGATTTTGCGGGGAAGTGTTGCTGTGGTAAAAGATTTTGCGTCCGGAAGGCAGGATATTTTATATCTAACTTCAGAGGGGAGTGTGTTTGGAGAAGAGTTCTTTAAGTCGGATCAAACACGATATTGGTTTGATGCCGTTGCAAAAGAAAAGACCGTTCTTTTGTTACTGCCATGGAAGTTCTTTTTTGATTTTTGCAGCAATGCCTGTGAACACCATCAGCAGGTTAATAAAAATATGTTGGAAATCATGTCTGAGAAAAATTTTTATATGACAAAAAAAGCACATATATTAAGCAGCACAACATTACGGGAAAAGATATCGGTGTGGCTGGTTGAAAATGCAAAGGGAGATGATACAGTGGAACTACCGATGAATCGGGAACAAATGGCATCTTATCTTGGCGTTACCAGACCAAGTTTATCGAGAGAGTTGATGAAAATGCAGAAAGAAAATTTGATTTTGATTGAAAAGAATAAGGTGAAAATTTTAAATCTGTAACAAATGTTACTGAATAAATTAGGAATTGTTACTATAATCAGAATATAAACAATATTATTGTTACTGTAAATTGCAATATTGACACATATATGCTATGAAGAGGAACGCAAGTGGTGGAATCAGTTTCAGGATGCGTTCTGACAACTTGGCAGATGTTGCAGAGCAATGTATACCGTTAAATATTATACGAGGAGGTAATGATTATGTCAGTAGCACAGGTTGATAATTTGGTAAATATGTTGGATGGTTATGTTGAAAAAGGTGGATATCATCTGAATGTAAACGTGCTGAACAGAGAAACATTGCTTGATGCACAGAAGCATCCGGAGAATTATCCGCAACTTACGATTCGGGTATCCGGATATGCAGTTAACTTTATTAAGCTTACACCGGAGCAGCAGAAGGATGTTATTTCAAGAACATTTCATGAGAGCTTATAGTGATTGTTTCTAATGTGAGTAGGTTGTGGAGTGTTATTTTGTTGAGCAGTAAAAAGCAAGGGATTGTTTTAGTAGGAACAGTCTCTTGTTTTTTTGCGTTATGGTTTAGTGGTCAACTCTCCACTGCCGTATCGTATTATTCAAGACTCGCTCGCGAGTCTTGGCGCGGGATTTGCGTCAGCTATGCTGACATATTTCATATGCAAATCCCTGCGCATCCT
>CAJOPP010000280.1 GCA_905236365.1 uncultured Lachnospiraceae bacterium | reverse complement strand
GAATGGAAACGGCTCAGGCAATACCGTTGACAATCAGAATGGAAACGGCTCAGGCAATACTGTTGACAACCAGAATGGAAACGGAACAGGAAATACTGTTGACAACCAGAATGGAAACGGCACAGATAATACTGTTGACAACCAGAATGGAAACGACTCAGATGGAAATGTGACAACACCGGGTCAGACTTCAAATGGAAATGAGGCTGCATCGGGTCAGACATCGGGTGGAAATGAGGCCACACTAGGTCAAATATCGGGTGGAAATGAGACCACACCGGGGCAGACATCGGGTGGAAACGGGACCACACCGGGTCAGACATCAGGTGGAAATGAGACCATACCGGGTCAGATATCGGGTGGAAACGGGACTACACCGGGTCAGACATCAGGTGGAAATGAGACCACACCGGGTCAGATATCGGATGGAAGTAAGAACGTACCAAATCAGAATACAAATGGCAGTGAGAACTTGCTAATACCGTCTACAAATAACAGTGGGCAGACAACAGAACAGAATGCCGATACAGAAGATAGCAATGATCTTTTGGTTGGTCAAACCTTTACGAAAGGAAAACTGGTCTATAAGGTTACATTTGCATATGAAGAAGATGTAGAAGTGCAGGTAGTAAAACCTGTTAAGAAAACGTATACGAGTATTACTATCCCGGCTACTGTTAGCTATAACGGTAAGAACTGTAAGATTATTGCAGTTGCAAAGAAGGCATTTACCAATAATAAAAAGCTTAAGGAAATTGTAATCGGAAAAAATATAGAATCGATTGGAAAAGAAGCTTTTTATAATTGTAACAAACTGAAAAAAGTGACATTAAAAAGTAAAATTCTGGATGAAGTTGGATCTGGTGCCTTTTTGAAAACACATAAGAATCTGGTGATCAAAACCGGAAGTAAAGCAAGTATTACTAAATACAAAAAATTATTAAAGAAAAAGATACCGGCAGGAACAAAAATAGTAAAGTAACTGAATGGTAACCAGGAAAAAATGAAACAGCATTGTCTGTTTCATTTTTTCCTTTTCAAACAAAAGTATATGTGGTATACTACAAGATATTGTGATAAGGCATAACCGAGACTTCTGACGTGTCTGCATATGGGTACTGTTTTGTAGGCAGGTCAGTTGTTTCGGTGTCTTACCCAAGATACCCGGATAGGGAATAGAATTATAGTATAAGGAGAAGAGATATGTACAAAAAGTTTGAAATGGAACTTGCCGGCAGAACGTTAAGAGTGGATGTTGGACGGGTTGCGGCACAGGCCAATGGTGCAGCATTTATGCATTATGGAGATACGATAGTGTTATCGACAGCAACAGCTTCTGATAAGCCAAGAGAGGGAATTGATTTTTTCCCGCTAAGTGTAGAATATGAAGAGAAGCTTTATTCCGTTGGTAAGATTCCGGGCGGATTCAATAAGAGAGAGGGAAAGGCAAGTGAGAATGCGATTTTGACTTCACGTGTTATTGATCGTCCGATGAGACCGTTATTTCCCAAAGATTACCGCAATGATGTTACATTGAATAATCTGGTTATGTCCGTAGATCCGGAGTGCTCACCGGAATTGACAGCGATGTTAGGTTCTGCAATTGCAACAGCAATTTCGGACATTCCATTTGACGGTCCTTGTGCTACTACACAGGTTGGTCTGATTGATGGAGAATTTGTATTCAATCCAAATGAAGCACAGAATGCGGTGTCTGATCTCAAGTTGACCGTGGCATCTACTGCAGAGAAGGTAATTATGATTGAAGCCGGAGCAAATGAAGTTCCGGAGGATAAGATGATCGAGGCAATCTATGCAGCACATGAATTGAATCAGAAGGTAATTGCGTTTATTAATGAGATTGTTGCAGAATGTGGTAAGCCAAAGCATTCTTATACAAGTTGTGCGGTTCCGGAAGAATTATTTGCAGCTATTAAGGAGATTGTTCCTCCGGAGGAGATGGAAGAGGCTGTCTTTACCGATGAGAAGCAGGTGCGGGAAGAGAATATCCGTCAGATCACAGAGAAGTTAGAAGAGGCATTTGCTGACAATGAAGAATGGCTTGCCGTATTAGGAGAGGCTATTTATCAATATCAGAAAAAGACGGTTCGGAAGATGATCTTAGTGGATCACAAGAGACCGGATGGACGTACGATTACCCAGATTCGTCCGTTGGCATCCGAAGTAGATATTATTCCAAGAGTACACGGCTCCGCTATGTTTACCCGTGGACAGACACAGATTTGTAATGTAACAACATTAGCACCACTTTCAGAAGCACAGAAGATTGATGGCCTTAATTTATTAGAGACTTCTAAGAGATATATGCATCAGTATAATTTCCCTTCTTATTCTGTTGGTGAGACTAAGCCATCAAGAGGTCCCGGACGTAGAGAGATTGGTCATGGTGCGTTAGCCGAGCGTGCATTGATACCGGTACTTCCTTCTGAAGAAGAATTCCCATATGCCATCCGTACCGTATCAGAGACTTTTGAGTCTAACGGTTCTACTTCCATGGCATCGACTTGTGCTTCCTGTATGTCATTGATGGCAGCAGGTGTGCCAATCAAGAAAATGGTTGCCGGTATTTCATGTGGTCTGGTAACAGGTGATACGGATGATGATTATATTGTACTGACGGATATTCAGGGTTTGGAAGACTTCTTTGGTGATATGGACTTTAAGGTAACCGGAACCAAAGATGGAATTACTGCGATTCAGATGGATATTAAGATTCACGGTCTGACCAGACCAATCGTAGAGGAAGCAATCAGAAGAACCAGAGAAGCCAGAATGTACATTATGGATGAAGTAATGTCAAAGGCAATTGCAGAGCCTAGAACAACGGTTAGTGAATTTGCTCCTAAGATTTGTCAGTTAAAGGTTGATCCTGAGAAGATTGGTGAAATTATCGGACAACGTGGAAAGACAATTAATTCAATTATAGAAGAGACAGATGTTAAGATTGATATTGATGATGATGGAATGGTTACAGTCTGCGGTGTGAAGCAGGAAGGAATCGACAGAGCACTTCAGATCATTCACTCTATCGTGGATCCGATTGAAGTAGGTAACATCTACGAAGGTAAGGTTGTACGTATTATGAATTTTGGAGCTTTTGTAGAACTTGCACCAAACAAAGATGGTCTGATTCATATTTCCAAATTAGCAAAACAAAGGGTTGATAAGGTTGAAGATGTTGTCAATATTGGTGATACAGTCAAAGTAAAAGTTCTTGAGATTGACCGTATGGGTAAGATCAGCTTAAGCTTAAAAGATGTTGAGAATGAATAGAAAATAACATTTTAGCAATACTAAAGAGGAAGAAGAGATTCTTCCTCTTTTCATATTTGTTTGGAACCAAAGTGATGCATAGTTTTTCTTTTGTCTTATTCGTCACACAAACAATATGCAAATAAAATCGTTTTTTGGGAGGTTACGTGATGGAGGAAAGAAGTGAAAAAGTAAAAATCGATGACATGGAAATAAAACAGGATTTAAAACAGCAGAATGGTCAGTGTGATTTACATGACAATGCTTATGGATACAATATCCATCTTCTGACCATTATTGGTGAAATAGAGGGGCATCAGACATTAGGACCGGTTACCAAAACAACCAAATATGAGCATGTGCTTCCGGAACTTGCAAAGGTGGAGGAAGATAGTCACATAGAAGGGCTTCTGGTTTTGTTAAATACAGTTGGTGGAGATGTGGAGGCAGGGTTGGCAATCGCTGAAATGATTGCTTCTTTATCAGTCCCTACTGTAACGTTATTGCTTGGTGGAGGTCATTCAATCGGAGTACCGCTTAGTGTGTCAGGAGACCGTTCTTTTATTGTTCCGACTGCTACGATGGTGGTTCATCCAATTCGAATGAACGGAACTGTTCTTGGTGTAAAACATAATTATGAATATATTGATAAAATGCAGGATCGAATTATCTCATTCACCTGTAATCATTCCAGTATTAAAGAAGAGAAAATGAAAAAAATCATGTTTAATACCACAGAACTGGGAAAAGATGTGGGGAGTGTACTGGTGGGGGAAGAAGCAGTAAAAGCCGGACTGATTGATGCGGTGGGGGGAATCCATGAAGCGTTTTGTTGCTTATATGACTTGATAAATCGGAAAAAAAATAGTAATATATAAACATTGCGGTTAATTGTCAAAATATAAGGAGCAAAAGGGAGGTTATCAGCTTGGCTGGTAGTAAGAAACAAGCAAAACAGCAAACTTCATATAAAAAAAAGAATGGAACTCGTTCAGGCAACGGAAAGCAGAATGGAAAGAGTAAAGTTCCAAAAAGAGAAGATGAAGAGACATTGTATTCTCCGGAGATTGTAATCTGGATTTTATGTGCGATGATGTTAATCATAGAATTAGGCAATTTTGGATTATGTGGCTTTATTAATAATATCAGTAGATTTCTTTTTGGTGTATTTGGAATTATCGAATATGTACTTCCGTTGATCGTTATGTTCGCAGCGTTTTTTTTACATATTAATGAATATAGGAAAAAAGCAGTTCAGAAGGTGGTATTTGGCTCATGTGTTTTGATTTGCATAGGTATGATCGGACAACTATATGTGGGAGTGGAACAATATACGTTTAAAGATTTGTATTTTGACGGTTTTCATAACCGGATTGGCGGCGGGATCTTATGTGGCTCTCTGGCGTGGTTACTAAATGCTGCTGTTGGCAAGGTGGGTACCTATATTATCATAGTACTTGCGATTATTTTGTGTGTTGTACTTTTTGCAGAGATTTCAGTGATTGACTTTTTTAAGGAGATAGCTTCTGCGATAGCGGAGGAGGATGAAGAAGAGGAAATTATAGAACGAAAAAAGGAAAAAAATGTTCGAAAGAAACAGAAACGGAATAGGGATTATAAAGAAATTGTTAAAGAAGATTTTCCGGATGAAGATTTTTCTAAGAGAAAGCAGAAATCCGTATTAGATTCGATTTCTGTTTTGCCTGCCGAGACTGATCAGGGTATCCTTAACGCCAAGGAAAAGGATTTGTTCCCAAAACAGGAGGAGGTGCATGAAATCAAAATGGATTATGCATTAAATCTTCCGGGAGAAAACATGGGAGAATTTGGAATTTCTGATTCAAAGAAAGAAAAAGTGATTTCAAAGAGAAAAAATCAAACGAAATCAGCAATTGTTCCTGATGTGCTTCCTGATCAAAACACATTACGTGAAGAAATAGGATTGGAAGAAAATAAGATTGATGTTCCGGTTAAGAAAATGAAACAGGAAAGAAGAAAGGCAGATGCTATTGAAGAACCGTTTGAATCAAAAGATAAGGTTTCGGAGAAACTCGATAGCATTTCATCAGACAATACAGAACTTTCAAAGAAAAACACGGATTCATTTCCGGTTGAAATGGAAAATAAAACGGCAGAGGCAGTGGTTAATGTTGCTGCAAAAGAAGTTGGAAGCAGTGACGCAAATTATCAGTTTCCACCTTTGGAATTGTTGAAAAAAGGAAAAGCACAGGCTGCTGCAAAAGATGAACTCATCCGGCAAAATGCAATCAAACTTCAGGAAGTGTTAAAAAGTTTTGGTGTCAATGTAACCATGACCAATTATAGTTGTGGTCCTTCGGTTACGCGTTATGAAATGGTGCCGGAGCAGGGCGTCAAGGTAAGTAAAATAACAGGACTTGCAGATGATCTGATGATGAATCTGGCAGCACAGAGTATCCGTATTGAAGCACCAATTCCCGGAAAATCTGCTGTGGGTATTGAGATTCCTAATGAAAAACGCAGTGGAGTTGGTTTCAGGGAATTAATCGATACAGAAAAATTTATCAAGCATCCGTCTAAGATTGCATTTGCAGTCGGAAAAGATATTGAAGGAAATGTTGTGGTAGAAGATATTGCTAAAATGCCCCATCTGTTGATTGCAGGTGCCACGGGTTCCGGTAAATCAGTGTGTACCAATACGCTGATCATGAGTATCCTGTATAAGGCAAGACCGGAAGAAGTAAAATTGATCCTTATCGATCCAAAACAGGTGGAGTTAAAAGTCTACAATGGAATTCCGCATCTTCTGACACCGGTAGTTACGGATCCAAAGAAGGCTGCAGGTGCACTCAATTGGGCAGTAGCAGAGATGACGAAACGTTATGAGATGTTTTCAGAGTGTAATGTAAGAAATATTCAGGGATATAACGCAAAGGTAGATGAAATACTGCAATCCGGTAAGATTGAAGAAGAAAAAATGGAAAAAATGCCACAGATTGTCATTATTGTAGACGAGCTTGCAGATTTAATGATGGTTGCAAAAGCTGAGGTGGAAGAAGCAATTGTTCGTCTTGCACAGCTTGCGAGAGCGGCGGGAATTCATTTGGTGATTGCTACCCAGCGTCCATCTGTTGATGTCGTAACAGGTCTGATCAAAGCAAATGTACCTTCGCGAATAGCACTTTCAGTATCTTCGGGTGTGGATTCAAGAACCATAATTGATAGTGTTGGTGCAGAAAAATTATTGGGAAATGGTGATATGTTGTTTTATCCTACTATGTATCCGAAACCATTACGTGTGCAGGGAGCCTATATTTCAGATGATGAAGTGGTAGAAGTGGTAGAATTTTTAAAAGCTCAAAACGGAGAGACTACTTACAGCGAAGAGGTGACGAATCAGATTACATCTTCTTCCTCCGGAAGTGCCATAGGAATTGGTGAAGGCTCTGCTACAAACGAACAAGATGAATATTTTGTACAGGCAGGTAAGTTTATTATCGAAAAAAACAAAGCATCCATTGGTATGCTGCAAAGAATGTTTAAAATTGGATTCAACCGTGCTGCCAGAATCATGGATCAGTTGTTTGAAGCGGGTGTTGTTGGACCGGAAGAGGGGACAAAGCCAAGACAGGTGCTGATGTCGGAAGAACAATTTGAAGAATATATTGATGAATATATGTAATTGTTCAGGTAGTATTTCGCATATACTGCAAGATGTGTACGAAAGTGTATATTTTATGATATAACAGGCAGACTGGAATGTGCGTGGGCACCATGCCTGTCGTGTATCTATGAAGCGTAGCCGAATAGATTCGAATATTTTTAGAAGGGCATCTTTTCATTACAGTTCAACAGCAATGCCATCACTTAAGGTGTTACAGTTCACTCGGTGGCGTACGTTTGAACCAATGTCATTTACTTAAGAATTTGCCAATACACAGTTGTCGGATATGTTATATGTTTTACCATGTAGGGCTATCTGCAAACGCCGGCACTTAACGAATGACGACCATAGGAGTCATGAGTTTAGTACCGTTGCGTTTAAAGTTAAG
>CAJOPP010000279.1 GCA_905236365.1 uncultured Lachnospiraceae bacterium | reverse complement strand
TGAATCAAATGATCCGTTGCAGTATTGCCGACAATGGTATCGGTTGCAAAGAGATTGTGGATGGAATGGGTATTTCGGGAATGCGCAAGAGGATCAGAGAGTTGAACGGCATTTTGGATTTTGAAACGGAAGCGGGATTTACAATCAACATGTTGTTGCCCTTATAGAGAGGTGAGTCAAATGGAAAAGATAAAAGTGATCATTGCGGATGACAGCGATTTTGTCCGGGAGGGAATGCGGATCATTCTGAATGCGGATGAGGATTTTGAAGTGCTGGGCTGTGCCGGAAATGGTCGGGAAGCGATTGAACTGGCAAGGATCAGTGCACCGGATATTTTTCTGATGGATATCCAGATGCCTGAAATGGATGGCATTGATGCCACTAAATACATTGTGGAAAATAATCTGGGGAAGGTTCTGATTCTGACCACATTTGATGATGATGAGCTGGTGCAGAGGGCATTGCAGAACGGTGCAAAAGGATATCTGATCAAGAATCATACCCCGGAGCATTTGAAACAGATGATCAAATCCGTCTACAACGGAACCGGGGTTATGGAAGACACTATTCTGGAATCACTTGCTCAAAAAACAGAGCATAAAGCAGGTGGCTTTAATGAGGAGGAGTACTCTGCCCGGGAGATGGATATCATCAAAGCGGTGGCGGAGGGGTTGTCCAATAAGGAGATTGCCAATAAACTATTTATCACCGAGGGCACGGTGAAGAATTATATCACATCGATACTTGCGAAGGAAAACCTGTCCCATCGCACTGCACTGGCAGTTTATTATCTTACGGGAAAGAAATAAATTAGATGACGTTTTTGTTTTTTTAGAAGGAGGGAAGGATAAGATGAATTATTTAGACAATTATTACAACCAATACGAAGAAGACGACAGATTACTTAAGCGTTGCGGCCAGGTGGAATACTTGACAACGATGCAATATGTGAACGAGATTCTTGCCGGTGACAAGTCAAAACGTATTTTGGAAGTGGGTGCGGGAACAGGAAGATACAGCGTGACACTGGCAAAAGAGGGATATAAGGTGGATGCCGTAGAGTTGATCGAACATAATCTGGAAGTGATGAGAAGTAAATTAGATGGGACTGAGGATATTCGAACCTATCAGGGAAATGCTCAGGACTTATCTGTGTTCGCAGAGGATACCTTCGATCTTACACTGGTATTGGGTCCGCTATATCATTTATACACCGAAGAGGATAAGACACAGGCATTGGAAGAGGCAGTGCGTGTGACGAAGAAAGGCGGTTATATTTGTGTTGCCTATTGCATGAATGATAGTGTTGTGATACAGGAATCCTTCATCAAGGGTGCTTTAAAACAACATTTGGAAAAAAATATGCTGACAGAGGATTTTCATTGTATATCCAAGCCGGAGGATCTTTTTGCTATGGTACGGTTGGAAGAAATATATGCGTTGACAGAAGGACTTCCGGTGAAAAGGGAGAAAATTATTGCTACGGACGGAGCCAGCAAATATTTGGGACAGATTGTTGAGGATTTTGATGAGGAGACATTCCAAATATGGATGAAATATCATCTGGCAACTTGTGAGAGAATGGATCTGATTGGTGCAACCAATCATAGTCTGGATATTTTAAAAAAGAAAGAAAAGTAGTAGATAAGCGGAGACAATCTGGAATTCCGATACGAGCCTCCTGTTTTGATATGGGTGGGCGTGTATTTTAGAACACATTATACGCTTCATATCGGATCACAGGGGATTGTGGTTCCGGCAGGACAAATTGAATATAGGAACAGCGATGGGATTTGGTTTTTATTGCTATTTCTTTTTTCAGTTGAGCACCGTACAGATTGCCATGAATAACAGCACTCCTTGCGCCATATGTCAAGAAAGGGGACGGTTCTCGCTGACTCATTTGACGCAAATGAGTCAGTGAGAACCGTCCCTATTGACTTATACAATCTGGAATTCCGATCCCAGAAATGCTTTCAGCATATTATAAATTTTGCGGTTGCC
>CAJOPP010000278.1 GCA_905236365.1 uncultured Lachnospiraceae bacterium | reverse complement strand
TTCTGTCAGTTGCTGCCATCCGGTGAACAAGCGGATCGAAATGAAAAAGGAATTTATACATCACATGAATGGGAAATATGTTTGAAGATATTTTTGGCATTTACTGTAGATATTTTTACAGTAGTTTGGGTGGAATTTCTGTTTGACCACGAAGTTTCCAACCTGGCGAAACTTGTGCTGCTATTATTGATGCTATGTTTTGAAATTCCGATGACGCGTGCCAATCTTAAGTATGTCAGACGGGATCTGAGGGCGGCTGCAGAATATGAAAACAATTTGTAAAATTTTGGTAACTGTTCAGGTAGCATTTCGCATTTACTGCGAGATGCGTATGAAAATGTTTATTTTACGATATGACAGGCATACTGGAATGTGCGCTAGCACCATGCCTGTCGCGTATCTATGAAGCATAGCTGAATAGATACAAATTTCGAACGAAAGGGAATGTGATCAGGTTTATGGTAAGGGATAATTTATATCGATATCGATGGAACAGAACAGTCTTGCGGAGAGAAAGACGAGGTGCGGTATGAAAATAACAATACTTCCACAGGGAACACTGGCAATCTATGAGCAGATTGTCAATCAATTAAAAAGTGCCATTGTAACCGGTGAACTTTCTGCCGGAGAGGCTTTGCCTTCAATCCGGGCACTGGCCACAGATCTTTCTGTGAGCGTCATCACAACAAAACGTGCCTACGAGGAACTGGAAAAGGAAGGGTTGATTCGCTCTGTTGCAGGGAAGGGTTTCTATGTATGTGAGTACAATACGGACTATCTTAAGGAAAAACAACTTGTAATGTTGGAAAAGCGGCTTTCCGAAGTCATTTATGAAGCGAAGCAGGCAGGGGTAAGTGCAGAAGATTTTTTGGAAATGGCACAGACACTATATGGAGAAAGCTAATGTCAAGACTCGCTTGCAAGGTGTTGCGTGCCGGTGACACGCATCCGGCATCCTCGCGGAGCTGTTTGGAAGAGAGATAGAAATAGGAGGAGATATAGATGGAAAACAGGATTTTGGAATTTCGGAATGTAACGGGTAAACAGAAAAAGTTTCATCTGACGAATGTCAGCTTTTCTATGGATCCCGGCTACATTTATGGTCTGATCGGAGAAAACGGAGCCGGTAAGACCACATTGATGAAATATATTTTAAATGAACATAGTAAATATGATGGGCAGATACTGGTTGACGGTGAGGATATTAAGACAGGTCATGCGAGTATAATGAATCACATTGGTTATGTATCGGAGGACAATGTCTTTTTTGAGCAGCGGACAGGAAAGCAGAATGCAGAGCTGCTGAAGGTGTTTTATGATGATTTTGATATGGAGCGGTTTATGGAGGTTGCGGAGCGGATGCAGCTTTCAGTGACAAAGACTTACAAGAAAATGTCCAGAGGCGAACGGTTGAAATTCCAATTGGCATTTGCGATTGCGCATGCCCCATGTCTGTATCTGCTGGATGAGGTGACTGCGGGAATGGATCCGGTGTTCCGGTTGGATTTCTTTGAGATACTAAGAGAACTGATTCAGGATGAAACCTGCAGTGTATTGATGACAAGTCATATTCTGTCGGAGGTGGAGCTGAAAACGGATTATGTGGGAATCATGGAACATGGTGAGTTTCAGAATTTTTCGGAAAGTATGGATATTGGAGAGAGAATTTTGGAGAAAGGCAGGTAAGAGGAAATGAATGGGAAGAATAAATGGTTGGATCACATTCTGCATGCTGATGAAAAGCAGCAGAAAAAGCTGGAAGCATTTTTTAAGGAAGAAACAACGTGGTGTCCGGAACATGTCCTCAGCAATTTTTTAGCGGCATTTTTTTTGGTGCTTTTTACGGTGTTTTGTGTGATGCCATATCAGACATGGGATTTTTCTTCGGATGACAGAGCACTCTTGTTTGGAATGGCTTATTGTGGAGTGTTGGGATTTTCTTTTTATTTACAGAAGTACAATACATTTTCGATGGTGGGGAATTACAGAAGGAGAGTCGACGAACTGTTGCAATATCTTCCGGTTTCTAACAGACAGTTGCATATTTTTCGCCTGAAGAAGATGATACGTTTATGCATAAGACTCGCCGGTGTGACGATTGGCTGTCAGACATTGTTTACACTGGCATTTATGCATACCTATTCCGTTATTAACCTGTTGTGGCCGTTACTTTTGGTTTTTATTGTGCCGGTAGGGGTGGCATATTTATTATTTTTTTTATCACACTCCAGGCTTCAATAAGCCGCTCCATATTCCATGCAGCATTTGCCGGACTGGTCGCGGGTAGAACGATGGCTTTTCGTTCTATGACTGGTTCGGTATATTTTTTATACATCTTTTAAGCGGTTTTCTCATTTACATAGATATTCTTAATCGGTGCTGCATCTAATATCTGCCGGAGATCATTAGCTGTAACAGGTAGAGTATAATCGTTAATGTGGTCTATATGGTTGCGGTGACTGTTTACTGGCTAACGAGTGAACTGTAACGAATTCCCCATTAAGTGGGAATACAGGTGCGGAAAAATATGTTGTAATTACTTTATGATTTGCTATACTAAGAATAAAGGTAATTGTTCAGCTCTGCTGAATCAATGTCATGATGTTGGGGTCAAAAGCCCCTTTCAATGAACCTTGAAAATTTAATATTTTACAGTAAACACAAGCATTATTCCATTTTTTGAGTTATAATAAAGTTACAATAATTATTTTTTACGAAAGGTGGAACCTGTGCATGTCTTTTAAAACAAATGAGTAT
>CAJOPP010000277.1 GCA_905236365.1 uncultured Lachnospiraceae bacterium | reverse complement strand
GACGCAATGTCATTTACTTAAGCCGGACGTTGCCGGATATGCTATATGTTTTCCATTTCGGGCACGAGCTAAAGCATACCTTCGAACAAAGCTCGGAAAGGCACCTCACGAAGCATCCTCACCTCATCCGATGACAAATTAAAGTTTTGCACCACCTTCCACTCAAAGAGAAAGTTTAAGTTAATGACCTTGATTGCGATTAGTAACTCTAAATGATCACAAACACAGTTAATTCCTTGACAAGTCAATATAAGCAATCAAGGCCTCTAACGTCTTATCCACTCCTAATTTTGAGCTATTAACACAGATATCATAACTTCTGGAGTCTCCCCATTTTCCATCCGCATAGAAATTATGATAGGTCTTACGAAGTTTATCTTCCCTTTTCATGCGATTATAGGCTGACTTCCGATCCAATTCGTACTTATTCATAACACGTTCGACTTTTACTTCTCTGTCTCCCAAAATAAAGATACTGATCATATTAGGGTTATCCCGTAATATATATTCTGCACAGCGTCCCACAATTACAAAGGATTCCTTTTCCTTATCCCCTTTAAGCCGGATAAAATCAAAGATATGATTTGCAACCGTCTGTTCCAGAGATAAATAAGTCCCATCCATCATTGTTGGATAAAATACCGGATTAATGGGTTTCTCATCAAAATGCTTTGCTACATCTGCACGAATGAATCCTTTCTCCTCTACATGGTCAAAAATCTCCTTATCATAAAGCGGAATATTATAATGCTCCGCCAGACGTTCCGCAATCTCATGTCCCCCACTGCCAAACTCTCTTCCTACTGAAATAATAATTTGTTTTTCCATCCTGATTACCTTCTTTCTGTCCCCATAATAACACGCTTTTAGATAGTTCTTATTATACCATATGCAACCTTTTATTGAAAGGAATTTATCTTACAACCTCTCCGTTTTCAAACTCACAGATCACCTCTCTGGCACCGCCTGTGAGCACCGCTTTTCCTTCTTCATTGATTATATGACTGATACCCGGATTGCCAGTGATCATAACGGTACAGATATTGTGCACCTTCACCTCCGGCTGGGCCGGTACCTCCATCGCACTGTGAAGTTCCACCGTTGCATCTCTGTTAAAGGAATAAATACCAAGTCCCCATGCCTCATGGTGTGTTACATTCTCCGCCACATGATAGGAAGCAAATCCATTGACTTCCCCATCCTGACTCTTCCATACATCCTGTGTCGGTACATCATAAGGAATTTCACACTGATAAAAACAGGTCTTTCCATAATCACCATTCCAGATTGTCTGATACTCTTGAAAATGTTCTACCATGAGGGCATACATCGTCACATAATCCCCGTTAATAACAATTCCATTCCGTGCAATATTTTTATCCCATCCAACCTGGTCGCCATGGTCTGCACGCCACACCCAAAAATTATCACCCAGAACATGGCTGCTCTGGATTGTTACACAATTTTCCACTTCTGTATTGTGCATTGAGGCTCCTCCAACCCGAAAGAACAGATCACAGAGCAGAACCGGAACTTCTTTTTGAACCGTCTCATCCGATGCATCGTATCCCACTTCCAACAGATTCTCACTTTTTTCTTTTCCTGCGTCAAACAAAATTCCACAGATTTTGATTCCGGAACGGTCTGCCGTCTTCATGCAGCTATTACCATTTACCGGCTCCAATGTTGCCAAACCTAATCCCATCACGATCGTATTTTCATTTTCTACCACAAGCGGCTCCGTCAGGCTGTAAATTCCCGGAGTCAGCAAAAGATGCTTTCCTTCTTTAAGTGCCTTATTCATTGTTTCTGCTGTATCGCGTTCCGGATTTGCCACATAGATTTCCTGCATGCCGACAAATGAGCCTTTCACTTCGTTATCCCATGAAATTCCGGTAGCATCTTTCCTTGTTTCCGGCACAAAAATTCCGTATCCCTTTTCACTATCATATGTCAAAAATGGTTTTTCCTGTATCTCTTCTACATTCTCAACTGTCGTATACTCTTTTGCAGGCCATGTGCCACTCGGTGCATTGTTATCCCCAATTCCTGCAAATACCATATTCCAGTTCTGTCCCATCCATTTTGTCCAATTACAATTACGTGAAAGCCACTGCTGCTGAGAACCGGAATCCACAATTCCATCCACTAAAGCATCTGACAAAAAACCTCCACTTGCCCATCCATTTTGATCATGCAGATACAGATTGCCCTCAATATGCATCCGTCGCATGGATGTTGCCTGTGAAACTGCCCATACCGTATTGCTGCCAATATTCATATTTTCCACACTGCGCCAGAAATTACAGGTTGCATTGTTATTGGACGGATCATCTGAAAGCCATCGGGCCGTACATGTCAACGCAGGAATCTTTGTATCATCCGGTGTCAGTCCAAGACCGGCTACTTGCATATAAAAGCCCATGTTCACCTCAATACTCTCGTCGTATTCTCCCGGCATAAAAAGTACGGCATACCGCTCTTTACCAAACTGATTACTCTCCTGTTTTTGATATAATCCATCCAGGGTTTTTTTCACCTGCTCTGCATCATCCTCCGGAGTAAAAATATATGTATTTTCTCCCAACAAATCATCATGAAATTCTTTAATATCTGCTTGATAAGAAGTGCCACAGCCAGATAATAGTGTCATCAAAAATATAGTCAATCCCAAACCTTTCAACATTCTCTTTAACATCATTTTCTCCTTTTTCTTAAATATTATTACCATCTCAGTGTGCATAACATCGTAAAAAACAAACACACCCTTCTATTTTGCTATTATTTTCTTACACTCCATGTAGTAACGCTTTTCATTTGCCTCTCCCATAGAGAACGTCTTTCTCGGAAGGACACCGTCAACGATCACACCACGAAACAAATCTTCTTTCTCAATTTCAGGAAGCAGGAATCCCAAATTGCCTTCTTTCCTTCCCAACCTTTCCACGACATCTGCTCCATGAATATAATCGATCTTACTATCACTATGTTCTTCCAGAAATGTATCCAAAAATG
>CAJOPP010000276.1 GCA_905236365.1 uncultured Lachnospiraceae bacterium | reverse complement strand
CATTCCGAATGTCATCTCTTGAATTCTGCATAATTTCCTCCTGAAAATTCTGTTCGTATAGTACCACTCTATGTATTTTGTAATCAATAAAAGAATCGTATATTTTATTCGTATACTCTATTGCTACATGTCACTACATCAGGAACAATACTTCCAACTCTTGCTCAATTTCACACACGATTTCAAGTGTAGCACAAAGATTATAGGCTTTCAAGGAATTTTACAGAAAAAAAAAGCGAAAAAATGCCGATATTTCACTGCGTTTCTTCGCCTTTCTTGTTAAATTGTACATGTTCCCGAAGTTGTTTGTGTTACATAAACTGTTTCATCTCTCTCATCAGATCCTCTTCTGTCTTAATGATCTTCTGTGCAAGATGCACGCTCTCCGGAGTTGCCAATACGTATTCATTGATATATCTGCTAAGAGACTGAATACCCATATTGCAGCCATCCATGATGATTTTTGCAATCTGCGTTGCATCATCCTTAAGCATAAGCTTTGTCTCCGTACTGATCCAGGACATTGCTTTCGCCATCACTCCCGGTCTGTCCTCAGCCTTTCCATATTCCATAAGCTGTTTTCCGGTTTCTTCTTCCAGTTTTTCATGCTTTTCTGTATAGCTGTCAATCAGTGTTGCCAGTTTTTCATCCTTAATGTACTGTCTGACCTGCTTCATGCTGTTAATTGCCATCTTACAACCTGAGTTACACTCATCCAAAAGGTGCAATGTCTGTATTGTCATACAAATTAACCTTCTTTCTTTTTTCGTACTACCATTTCTAACACGCAGTACTAGTGTTTTAGTTTTAATTAATACTGCTGATAACTCGAATATTTTCCCGAATTGCAAAATTCTAAAAAACTCGTCGCACAAATCATAATCCACTGGATGCCTGCACTTTGCTATGCCTACGATATGAAACTGTGCTCTCGAAAAAGCATTCCACGTTACAGTCCTGCTAATTAAAACCCACTAACTAGTGTGTATACTTCCCAGATTTTTATTCAGTATAAATATGATTGAATGTCAAAAGTATGTTTCATAAATTAAAGAACGCCTTCTGCGTTCTTGCTGCATCCTGAAAAATCTAATCTTCATAATCCATGCATAAGCGAAGTTCTGTGTAAGGACGAACATATGTATTCGCCGCCTCTACATGATCTGGATGTGATTGATATCCTTCTAATGCTTCTTTACTTTCCAATATACTATCTAACATAACATCGGCATTGGAAGATTCCATTTCATTGATCACAATTTCAAGCTTCTGTAATCCGGGTACTTTTCCAACTAATGCTTCCAAATGTTCTTTAATTTCTTCTGCTACCTGCTTTTTCTCCTCAACAGCCAAACTCTCTTTTAGTTTCCATAAAATGACGTGATGTACCATACTACATACTTCCTCCTAATAATTGTTACTTTTTATCTACGTTATTAATCCTTTTTACTATTTCAAAAAAAATATTTTCCAAACCAACAGCTACTTATAAACACGCTTTACTTTTCCTTTTTTCTCCTGGTAAAGCTTCTCATCTGCCTTTCGAAGCACTTCTTCTATATTCGTATCGTCCGATATAACAAATTCATAAAAACCAATACTCATGCCGATATAATATGGCTTATCACAATTGTTGTTAACCTCCGTTAGAGAACCTTGTATCCTCTCTTTTAGAAGGATTCCATAATCGTCCTGATCAATCATAGTAAGAACAGCAAATTCATCGCCTCCCATCCGGCCAACCACATCTTGTTTACGAAATGAATCATAAAGAACATTCGCTATCGTCTTCAATGAAAAATCTCCATCATCATGTCCAAACTCATCATTAATGACCTTGAGACAATCCATATCTGCATAAAGAGCAATCGCTTTTTTTCCATAATTTTCCTCTTTGTGTAGCATCTCATTCGCCATATCGAAAAATCCTCTTCGATTCATCACTCCAGTCATCGGATCCTTACGGCTCATCTCATCCAGTAATTTATTCGTCTCCACAGACTTTGCAAGATTCTGTTCCAACTCTCTCTTAATTCCATTCTGTTCTTTAATGATGTGGAGTACTTCGATCGTTACACTGATCTGACACGCAATTTGCTGGGCAAACCGAAAGTTCTCTAATTCTCCTTCCATCATCGTAACTCCATATTGAACATCATTTGAGAAAAGTGGCAATACCAGCATGCTGTATCTCCGTTCAGAAGACATATTCTCCTGAGAAAAAATCTTCTGACACTCTACTGCTTTCTCAAACTCATCATAAACATTACTCTTCTTTCCGTCATGTCTCGCCCTTATATAACACTTCTTAGGGTTTTCCCAATGTTCACGTCCCATGTAAGGAATTCTATCTTCATAAAAATAAAGATAACTGGAGCTACATTCTAATCTTTGAAGTTTATCAATCACAGATTCAAAACGATGTGTCTCGTTCGCATAAGGATGTTGTTGCAGTATATCTCCTGTTATATTGGTAAGCAGTGCCTCAAATATCTTATTTCGTTCATCTGTAATTCGCTTCTTTATGTTATCATTGTTTACAGCAGTTCTACTTCTAAAAATAGTTTCTTCCAACAACCAGCGACAGGATTTATCATCTACCACCTGAACACTTAGATAGCAATACAAAATCTGATTGATCAGAAAGAACACATCCAAATCGAAATACCCTCTTAAGCAAAGGCTCATAAACTCAGAATACTCTTGTTCCAATTCTCCGCTGTCCATTCTCAAAAAACCATCCTTTTTAAGCAATCCAAAGTAGAAGTGGAAATACTTTGACATTTTCTCACGTACTCTAAGCTTCTCATCAGGGTCATAAATACTGTTTACATATTTTTCCATCAGCTCATCAAGCAAATAGGAAATTGCATCCTCCTTCTGTCGGCTGAACATTTCCACAGAAAACTGTTTTGCAATATTCGCATTATTACATCCACAGGATTCCCGGCTCACAAGCCGGGATGGAACCAGCAGTGATACTTCCTTTCCAACTACTAAATCCTGGCAAGCCATTACTGCCCGATATGCCATCTCCTTAATATCAACCCGAACAGAGGTCATATATGGTTCCACTGTCATTGCAAGTGGAGAATCATCAAATCCAACAATTAAAATATCTTTTCCCGGCTCCAGATTCATATTACGTACGGCCTGATATCCACTGACCGCCATTTGATCATTTGCATAAACAATTGCTTCTATTCCGGAATTTTTCCGAATGAGTTCTTCGGTAATCTCTGGATAATAACCTGTAAAATCTCCATAACCAATCAGGCTCTCCGCATCCTCCAGTCCCAACTCCTTCACAGATTCACGGAACGCCTGAAGCCGTTCAATAGCATCCTGGTTGGTACGTGGTCCACTAACAAATCCGATTTTTCTGCAATTATGCTCCTCTGCCAAATGTCTAATTGCCTGTTTTATGCCAGATTGATTATCAATCGTAATGCTGGAATATCCTTCTTCACTTCCCGCCAAAAGAAGAATCGGCACATCTCCAAATCCTTCCAGAAACTCCTTCTTTTGCTCCGGCTCCAACAAAGATGTAATAACTCCGTACTCCACAATCACAGCATCAAATGACTCCACATTTGGATAACTAAACAGCACGTTATACTGATAATGATAACGCATATTTCTCTCTTCAGTCGGTCGATTTCCCAGCTCCAGTATTCCTCCCGGAAAGACAAAAAGATTGACATCCAGATCCTTTGCGGCTATCAATGCACCTTCACAAACCGCATAGGAAAAATCAGATTCCAGCATACCTACACATAACGCAATATTCATTCTCTGTTTTGACGCTTGTTTATAATCCACTGTACTAATCCTCTCATCATCTCATATTATTATTGCCTACAACAATATGCTAAATTATAACATATTTTTTTTAGTAATAAAAGAATATTTCCCTCTTCTATCCTCTTTACAGTAACTGACCATATCTATTATTCTCTTTCATAATCTTCAAATCGAAGAAAAAAGAGTGAGTGAAAGTTCACTAAACCACCACAAAGCAAACACACTATTTTCACAATTCCTGCATATACTATGTCTTGTAAGAGCTTTTCATATAGTACAGTAATGTACTGGAATCCTCTCCCCCTCATTAAACAAAGAAGGTGTGACTAATGTCCACCTTCTTTTTATTTTAAGATTTATTTATTATTCCACAATGTCATACTAATAATTTCGTTTTTATCTGTAAAATCAGGCTCACACCATTAAATAAATAAAATAACCTACATACCCAAGCAACATTAGAATTCCACCTGTACGATTCAATTTGTGTTTTTTGAATACACAAACCCATAACAACACACCTGCTGCAATCGCGATAACCGAATCAATCAGAAAATTTGCTTCAAAAAGTACCGGAGTAATTAAAGCCGTAGTACCAACTACAAATAAAACATTGAAAATATTACTTCCTACAATGTTCCCGATTGCAATATCAGCTTTCCCTTTTCTGGCTGCTGATACAGAAGTCACTAGTTCCGGCAGTGAAGTTCCAAGTGCAACTATCGTAAGTCCAATAAACCGATCAGAAAGTCCCGCTGCCTTTGCAATCTCCGTCGCTGCATTAACAGTCACATCACTCCCCTCCACAATTAATGTAACTCCTACAATCGCCAAAACAATCAACATCCATATCGGTTTCTTCTTACCATCCTCCTCCACTTCTTTATTATTCTTCGCCATGAAAAATAAATAGGTCAGATATACAATAAATGCAATCCATAGCATGACACCTTCCAACCGGTTAATATTCCCGCCTGTATAACCAAATATCATTAATAGAATCATCATGCATAACATAAATGGTATCTCATAACGTACCGTAGACTGTCCGACAGCAATTGTTATAATTACAGAAGTTATTCCTAAGATGACTAAAATATTCATGATATTACTTCCTACCACATTGCCAATGGTAATAGCTGCACTTCCTTTTAAAGCCGCCGTAATGCTGACTGCAGCCTCCGGAGCACTGGTTCCCATTGCCACAATCGTAAGTCCGATCACCAATTGTGGTATTCCGAACCTGTCAGCAATTCCCGCTGCTCCATCCACAAACCAATCAGCCCCTTTCACTAACATTGCAAAACCCAAAACTAAAAGTAAGAATTGTAATAAAATATGCATTCTTTTCCCTCCTGCTTGAGGGGGACAACTCACAAACTCACAATATCAATAAAAACGAGACTTTTATTGCACGCAAAAGCACAATAAAAGTCTCGTTCTTATTTCAGTATGCATCCCGGCCTTCCGGCGTGATGACGACATGCATAACACTCTAACCGAATGTGAACTACTCCCTAATATTTATTTTCACAATAACACAGAAATACCATTTCGTCAATGCAGAAAATCCATATAATATCCAATCTATATGTAGAAATAGCAAAAAATAAAAATAAATGAACTTTTTTTTAATTGCTACACTTGCAAAAATGTATTTATTTGTTAGAATATCATTATCACTATCAAGGAGGACAATTAATAATTTATGAGTAATTATCGTTTTGAGAACAACACATTTATGATTGAGAATTACGACAGAATGGCACCGTTTTCCAGTTTTCTTCCTGGTGTTGCAGGTGTCAAGGGAATCCCT
>CAJOPP010000275.1 GCA_905236365.1 uncultured Lachnospiraceae bacterium | reverse complement strand
GCCATCGCCATCAATCACTAGGGTGATCTTCATGGATTTAGTCGTAGTGACTGACTCTTCCGTGTTCACTTCTCCTTCTGTTGTTTCACCATCTTCATCGTCATTGCCATCGCCATCAATCACAAGGGTGATCTTCATGGATTTTGTCGTAGCGGCTGACACTATGGTATAGTCCACAGACGCTTTTGAACTTGCCTCTGCTCCATGTTTTACTGTCAGTGTTGCTGTATACTCACCCGCAACCGTCGGTGCTGTTGTGCTTTCTTCATCTGCCGTGCTGCCTTTTTTCTTATATGTTATGGTAAATGCTGTTTCATTCAGTCCAGTGGCTTGCATAAATGTTTGCCAGTCCTCTTCATTCAGTGTTGCTTCCGCTTTACCATTGTCCGTATCCTTCATCTTCTCCGGTGCATTCAATGTAAGTATTACTTTTTTGCCCGTTATGTCACAGTCTCCATCCTTCGACTGACACTCTGCCGTGATTGTCGCACCATTAGCCGTATATGTAAAATCATGTTCGTGAAGCACAAAGGTGATCTTCATGGATTGGGTCGTAGTAGTTGACGCTATGGTATAGTCCACCGACGCTTTTGAACTTGCCTCTACTCCATGTTTCACTGTAAGTGTTGCCGTATACTCACCTGCAACTGTCGGTGCTGTTGCACTTTCTTCATCTGCCGTGCTGTCTTTTTTCTTATATGTTATGGTAAATGCATCTCGCTCCAGTCCGGTGGCTTTCCTAAATGCTTGCCATTCCTCTTCATTCAGTGTTGCTTCCGCACTACCATTGTCCGTATCCGTCTTCTTCTCAGGTGCGTTCAATGTAAGGGTTACTTTTTTGTTCGCTATATCACAGTCTCCTGTCGTTGAATGACACTCTGCTGTGATCAGTGCACCATCTGATGTATAGACAAATTCATGCTCGTGATTCGTCGTTTCATTTTCTTCCTCAGCCGCATATGCTGTACTCACAAACGGCAAGCCCGGTGCAATACCATTGAAGAGAAGTACCAATGACAGAAAGACTGCAAATACCGACCTTGCTATCTTCCTTTTCTTCATAGGAATTTCCTCCTTACTTCTATCTTTTTGCCCTCTTATTCAACTATAAGCACAGTCTCTACATTCGATCCGTTAAGGGGTGACTCGTCTTTCAACGAAAAACATTCATATTTCAATGTAGCTGAATAATTACCGCTTTCTAATTCTTTATCCAACTCCATGCTCTTAATATGTTTTCCCGGCTCTATAAAATCAGAAGTCCACAGCACTTCTCCATCATCCCCCGCAAGCACCAGACTGATTTTGAAGTAGCATGTGTTTTCATCCGGATTGTAAAAATTCACGCTCTGTTTCTTCTTACCAGCCTTAAACTCCAGACTTTCGTATCCGGGAATGGCAATATTGGGATTCTCTACAATGTTGCTGTAATCCTTGCTTTCTTTCTTCTTATCTCCTGAGCACCCTGATAGCATACAGCTAAACAGAAGAACAAATATTATACTTATTCTTTTCATTTTTTCATATCGCAACCTTTCCTCTTCCATTGTTTTTGCAGATTCACGTTCTTTGCTGTCTGCATTATTGTGAATGCGTGCATTTCATAGTTCAAGATGACAAATCTGTCATTCTTTCTAAGTGTGTTGTTGGACCAAATCGTTCCACGCATTCTATCATAATTACCAAGAGTCTACCATATTCACTGTTGTGCCTTAATTTTCGTAATATTATGCGTATATGTATGATTACTTTCAATTTTGCTATCCAGTGTAAGGGAACACTGATGTTGATCATCCCTATGCTTGCCTTCTGCAAAATTATCATCACCATCAATAAACATATTTCCCAAACTATAGTTCGTCGCAGACATGTTTATAGTAACTTCAACAATTTCATTTACTTCATTTTTACCTGTATATATATTCCATTTGCTATTTTCTTCATGATCTTTAGCTTCTCGATACGTCTCACCAGGAAAATAGTAAAATTTCACATCATCCAAATATTCAACTGTATTATCATTTGACTGCGGTTTCTCAATTTTCAAATATGTCAAGACCTTAACCGTAAAATCGACCGTATCGGTATAAGTTCCGGCAGGCAAATTTTTCTTCGTATAATCTTCAACAACAATTCCCATATCCTTCCTGGCAGAGGCTTTTACTTCATCTCCAGAGAACTTCCATGAGGCAGGTTGTGCAGCCGTATTATATGCTGTTTCGTTTGTTACCAAATTGTATCCTATTGTATTGTTGTTTGTATTGTCGTCCTCAGCTGCCAGTGCCCAGCCTTTACCTGCAATATTATTTTGCGATTCCGCTGTCACAATAAGCTTCTTATCACTGTCAAATGCTACACCCGTTGCTTGAATGCCATCCGTTGCATTCCACCCAATCTTACTTACTTTAAGTTCTGATGGAATAGTGATTGTATAATCCGCACTATTATCTGCTGCACTTGCTTCCGTTGCACCTGCCGGAACGTTAAACCCAAATGTTCCGACTGCCACTATTCCTGTAAGTACAATTGCTGCTAAACCTCTCTTCTTCATAATAAATTCCTCCTTTTCTCTGATAAAAACAATGTCTGGTAAAGCGTTTTTATAGGAGACAATGTTTCCTATAAAAAAACGCCACTTTTTGTGACGTCAAATAAAACTGCAACTGGCTGTCATACTACTTAAATATTTAAGTCTTCAGACCCTTTAGCTTTGCGTCACAAGATTTCCCTTGTTTTGCTCAAATATAACTGTTCCGATTGGAAAATAATCTCCCAGTGACAACCATCCAATCGGCTGAACACTGAATTAAAACTATACTATAATAAAAATTATATCATATAGATGCTGACTTTACAACATTTTACAGAATTGCTTTTGGCTAATTTTACAGAATTTTTTAGGTAATTTTTCACAATAACTATGAAAAATTACTCATATCTTCCTTACCAATTGGCAATACACTCGAACTCTCATTTTCAAAGTAATATTTTAATATCTTATACAGTTTATCATCACTTTTCTTATCATCCCCCTGTTCCACGCTATATTTTTGGTAAAAGGTAGATTCAAATTGCCGTAAGGCCTCTTTAAAATCAGCATTTAACAAAAAAATATTTTTAGCTTTTGCTTTATTATCTTCCACAATCTGCTCATTCAAACATGTAACGAAATGTAGGGTAAGCTCCTCCATATCCTCTTTGGAAAGATCTGTTGTATCAAACCGGAATACTTTCTCATAATATATATCCCTATTTTCATTGTTAACCGAAAAGCCTTCATTAAACAATTCCGGTACCTTTTTCTTTAGCATGTATTCCAAAATTTTTCGGAAAGTACCATAATTCTCATCATTCTCATTTTTCACGTTAATCAGCTCTTCCCGCGAACCCAAGAATTTTTCTTCCATGTTTTTCATAGCGGCTATCACTGCCGGCTGACTTAAGTAAACGCTTTTCGAAATAAGATATTTCTCAAATAATTTTTCTAATTTCTCAGAGACGTTTTTATCACTGTCTATTTCAGCTTCGATCGCATTATAATCTAATAAATATTTCACCATTTCAATCGGAATCTTTTTTTACCACTCATTGGCAACTTTTTTATAACATTTGCATACTTCCTCTCCAACCAAAGCGTTTTCCATTAATTGCTATTTTGGATGAATAACTGACAAAATCATATGTCTGCTCAGGAGAAGGGTAATACTTCATTAGAAGCAGTTTTAAGGATTTTCATATTCTCAT
>CAJOPP010000274.1 GCA_905236365.1 uncultured Lachnospiraceae bacterium | reverse complement strand
TTGGTTTCGAAAAAGTAAATCGGGTTCTGTGTGGTACAATCCTGATTCGTAGAAAACCCTCTGAGAACGTCGGCACTTAGTGAATGGGCGCTCCCTAAGAGCGTTCATGAGCTTAGTGTCCGCTACGTTTGAAGGGAGCGAGCACGTGTTTTCGAAGAACAGGATTGTACCACGCAGAACCCTCACAACCTGAAACAGCCCAAACTCGCCTCACAATCCCTCCCCGCGGTCACCCCAACAAATCGTTAAGGAATTTAGAAAGGAATTAATTATGAAAGAACAATTGTATACAATCCCTGTGAATGATGCCTTTCAAAGCGATTGCGAATGTCCGCTTTGCAAATTAAAAAAGGAATTGGAGCAGGATGCCATTGAATTTACATTAGGTCCAAGCTATATGGAAGATGATAATCGTGCGATTACAGATGAACTTGGCTTTTGTGAAAAGCATATTCAGGAGCTTTATCAGCAAAAGAACCGCTTAGGTCTTGCTCTGATTCTTAGTACACATATGGCTAAAGTCACAAAAGATTTGAAAAAACATTCCACAGGAAGTATTCTTCCTGCAAAAGGAATTTTAAAAAAGAAATCGGTTTCCTCTATGGGCGAATATGTTGCTAAACTGGAACATAACTGTTTTATTTGTAACAGAATAAACAATGTATTTGATCGGTATATCGACACTATTTTTCATCTTTATAAAAAAGATCCTGATTTTTCAGGTAAAATAAAAGCTTCAAAAGGATTTTGCACCTATCACTACGCCCTTTTATTTGACAAGGCATCCGAATTCCTATCAAAAGAGCAATTAGACTCTTTCCTTTCTGATATTAATTCAGCCTATTTTTCCAATATGGAGCGCATGCAGGAAGACATTGAATGGTTCATTAACAAATTTGATTATCGATATCAAAATGAACCCTGGAAAAACGCAAAGGATGCTTTACCCCGTGCCGTACTAAAAACGCATGGTACTCTGACACCCGATTTAAGTGAGCCAACATAATTTTTCACTTTTTTAATGTGGAGTTATGTCTATTTACTTAACGCACTTTCTTCCAGAAATTTTTATAAAAAAACACATAGTTTTGACCTCGCCATCATAATATTGCTTATAAATTTAAACAAGCTCTGATACTGAGTATGTCTCAATATCAGAGCTTGATATTTTTATGAACTTATATTGCCTGTGCAAATTCTTCCTCGTAATCTTCTAAATTCGCATATCTTTTTTGTAAAAACAGTCTGTACTCAGATAACTTACCAGTATAGATTTGTTGATCCTTTAACTGAATATGAAAATCATATGGGCGGAGCAGTCCATTTTTCTTAGAATGCAACATAACACCACTTTTGCAAAAAACATAAGAAACAAATTGAGAGCAAAAGAAATGTGTTCCATCCTCAATGTTCTTACCAAACATAGCACCTACCAGTCCTGTATAATTATACTTATATACATCTCTGTTTCGAATAAAAATGTTGATTTCACACTTTAGTTTCTGATACTGTTCTTCTGTAACCGGAACTTCATACACACTACAATATGTATTCTTATCCTTGCCAAAGATTCCCGTCTCAATATTCTCGTCAATAAAACCACTGTCAAACGGATTATAAATATGTTTTCTTGCAAAGCTATACATATTGTGCAGTTCTGCATCTAATGCAATAGAAACATGTGAATACGGCTCTCTTGTAAACAATCGGATCAATCTGGCCGGAACTGTATGTGTCCTGCTTAATAATACATATATATATCTTTGATCTACTCTTTTCCCGGTTAACATATGTAATACTCCTAATTATTCGTTATATATCAACTTTTTTTCTTATCTTCTTTGCAAAATCACCATTGTCTAAAGCCAATAAGCTTCCTCTTCATTAACCTCTTGTCTCCACTACATATACACTCTGTTTCAGTCAGTTCAAAACTACCGTCCCATAGATACTTTCAAATCAAGTGCCCGATTCTTAAAGCTTGCTAAAACAGAGAGCGATTCTTTCTGATTGTCCGCAAATACTTCTTCATCTCATCAAAAACAATCAATTTCTGTCAGAGTATCCCTTATTTTGGACGGTATGAGCTCTTCAAAGAAACAATCCGGTTAAACACAAGATGTTCTTTCGTAGAATCCTTAGAATCTGCACAGAAATATCCATGACGCAAAAATTGGAATCTCTCACCCGGATTAGCATCTGCAAATGCAGCTTCTAACTTACAATTCTTCATCTCTACCAAAGAATTTGGATTCAAATTGGAATAGTCATCCTTCAGTACTTCCTCTCCCTCCTGAATCAAATTCTCATATAGTCTTACCGTGGCATCAACTGCCGTCTTTGCGTCTACCCAGTGAATTGTTCCCTTCACCTTACGTCCTTCAAATCCAGAGCCGGACTTAGTGGCTGGATCATAGGTACAATGCACTTCTACCACATTGCCATTCTCATCTTTAACAAAATCTGTACAGGTAACAAAATAAGCATTCTTTAGTCTTACTTCATTGCCTGGGAACAACCGAAAATATTTCTTAGGCGGAACTTCCATAAAATCTTCACGTTCAATATAAAGTTCTCTGCTAAAGCTGACTTTACGAGCTCCCAACTCTTCATTCTCCTGATTATTCTCAACATCTAATAATTCAGTCGTATCTTCCGGATAATTATCAATTACAAGCTTGATTGGATCTACAACTGCCATCATACGATTTGCCTTCATTTTCAGGTCTTCCCTGATGCAATACTCAAGCATTGCCATATCTGAAGTAGAATTTGCTTTGGCAACACCAGACAGTTCCATAAACATGCGGATTGCTTCCGGAGTCACACCTTTTCGCCGAAGTGCACTGATGGATACCAGTCTAGGATCATCCCATCCATCTACCACGCCATCTTCTACCAATTTCTTAATATAACGCTTACCTGTAATTACATTCTGCAGATAAAGCTTTGCAAATTCAATCTGCTTTGGAGGATATTCAAACTCTAATTCCTTTACCACCCAATCATATAACGGTCTATGATCCTCAAATTCTAATGTACAAATTGAATGTGTTACGCCCTCTACGGCATCTTCAATCGGATGTGCAAAATCATACATCGGATAAATGCACCACTTATCACCTGTATTATGGTGTGTCATTCTCGCTATACGATAGATGACCGGATCTCTCATATTGATATTGGGAGAACTCATATCAATCTTTGCCCGAAGTACCTTCGAACCATCCGGGAACTCTCCGTTCTTCATACGTTCAAACAGATCAAGATTCTCTTCTACACTGCGATTCCGATACGGGCTTTCTTTACCAGGCTCCTTCAAGGTTCCCCGATATTCCCGGATTTCATCTGCTGTAAGGTCACAAACAAATGCCTTCCCCTTCTTGATCAACTTCACAGCACTTTCATACATGGCATCAAAATAGTCAGATGCATAATATACTTTATCCCCATAATCTGCACCAAGCCACTTAACATCTTCTAAGATAGATTGTACAAATTCCGTCTTTTCTTTGGTTGGATTCGTATCGTCAAATCTTAGATGAAATGATCCACCATATTCCTTGGCAAGACTGGAATTCAAAATAATAGATTTTGCATGTCCAATATGCAAATATCCATTTGGTTCCGGTGGGAATCTAGTCACTACTTTATGATAGGTCCCCTCTTCTAAATCCTTATCAATAATCTGTTCAATAAAATTCTTTGAAACTACTTCGCCTTCCATTCCGAATAACTCCTTCTATTTTCCTTCAATTTCAATTATCATACACAACAGTACTTTATCATAATTCCGACTATCCGTCAATTTTCCATACTGATTCTCCTAACAAAATTGTTACAGTTTAGTCTTTAGTTTCACTGTTACGCATCGGACACAGCTTCGAATTCCAATATGCCCAATGCTGGTACAATTTACGTTGTTTGTACACCACCCACAGCAAGTGCCGGCGACCGAAGGATGACTGTAACAAAAATTTCATTTAAAGATCATATTCAAATGAATTTTATGAATTTTTTATGATGTTTTTCACCGAACATTTGATTATTCCTATTTTTTGTTGTATGATAAAACGGATTAAAGGAATGAATCAATGTCATTTACTTAAACCTTCTCCTTGATGGGTGCACGAAGTTCAGTGAACTTCGATTATGTGCCGACCGTAACAGAGTTGAAACGGGTGGCGGCAAAGCTTTGATTTGCCGTTGGATGAAGTAACGAAAAATCTTAAGTTATTGACATTGAGAATGAATAACAACAAAAAACGGCTGTTTGCCCTATTATGTTGTAGAAAGGAAATGACAATCGTCATCAAAGAAACATGCAAAACAATCAAAAAGAAAATAAGGACGAATCGTTTGATATCGTAGATTTTGATTTGGACGAATACGATGAAGAGATCAAAAAGGAAGAAGAAAAACGAATCCAAAAAGAAAAAAAGAAACAGGCAGCAAAAGAAGCCCATCTAAGTAACAAGACCAACAGCAAACAGGAATATTCACCTAAGCCAAATCAAGATATGTTCAAAACCATTTTGATGATTTTATTTGTTATTGTTATCGCCTGCCTCATCTTAGGTGTTATTACCTTGATTGTAAATTCCGTAGGTGGAGACTCCTCATCCAAAAAAAGAGAGCCTAAAATTACAACAGAACAAACGAATCACTCAACAGAACCATCTTCCACTCCTAATAACAATGCAGAATCATCACAAGATGATCAAAAACAGAATCTGGAAGATAAAATTGACGAAATTACAAACAAAGTCAATCAGGATAACACGGAAAGCAAAAAAGATAAAAAAACAAAAAAAGAAAATAAAAAGGACTCAGAAGAATTAACAACAGCAGAAGCTGCAACTGAAGCTGCCACGACTGAAATTACGACTGAAACCATAGAACCGGTGACAGAAGAGTCTGTAGAAGAAAACACAGTGGAACCGACAATAAGTGAGTCTGCCGAAGAAACTGTTGAAGAGTCAAGCATAGACGCCATCCCGGAACAGGAACAATAACATTGACATTAATATATCACAAATGGAGAAAATTATGACTTACGAGCAATATACTGATGAAGAACTAATTCTTTTCATCCAAAAGGGCAATCAGGAAGCTGCTGAATATCTTTTAAAGAAATATTCTCCTCTGGTAAAAAAATCCATCCGTACATTATACCTCATCGGAGCAGATACAGAAGATTTATCCCAGGAGGGTATGATTGGTTTATTCAAGGCAATACAGAATTACAACGAGGATAACACCGCCTCCTTTTTCACCTTTGCAAAGATATGTATAGACCGTCAGATTTATACAGCTATCAAAGCTTCTAACCGAAAAAAACATTCTCCTCTCAATTCCTATATCTCTTTTTACAGTAAAAAAGGAGAGGCTGAATCTGAATTGATTGATATTTTAGAAGCCGGAAACGATTCCAATCCTGAACATATTATTTTGGATCGAGAAAACGCTACATATATCACAGAACTTTTAGAGGAAAATCTCAGCAAAACGGAAAAGGCTGTCCTTCCACTTTTCTTGGAAGGAAAATCCTACTCCGATATTGCAGCAGATTTGGGAAAAGAACCAAAAGCAATTGATAATGCTGTACAACGGATACGGGATAAATTACGAAAATTATATCTACAAAAAAACGAATAGATTGAAAACCAGAACCATCTAAATGCAATAAAAAAGCAAAAATAATATAGCAAAAAAATATTCTAAAAAAAGTCTTTACAAAATGACTATTTTTTGATATTATAGAAAAGTCGTGAAGACAAGCTGGCGTGGCACAGTCGGTAGCGCACCTCATTGGTAGTGAGGAGGTCACGGGTTCGATTCCCGTCGCTAGCTGTATACCGAAGAAGCGGAATCCTATATATGGATTCCGCTTTTTACGTTCACTATTTCTTCCACAGTATACATATTTTGAAAATAACCAGTTTTCTTCACGTCATTGCCAATAAGCATAAGATATAAGAAAGATTGGCAATAGTGTTCGAATCCATACCACTAAAGCAGTTGTTTACAGTTGCCATAATCAGTTATGCATGACATAACCTCTACAATACAAAATGCCTGCCGATCATCCTTCGGCAGGCATTCTATTCTAATTCATCACTATAATAATGGTAACCATTCACCCTTTGGCTTCACTGTTACGAATCGGACACAATTTCGCACTCCAATGTGCCCAATATTGGTTACGTTATTGGAACGCTGCCTGCAACAAGTGCAGGCGGCTGAAAGATAAACTGTTACTAATGATACCCTTATTTTGATTGTAACCGTTGTCTGACAATCTCATAGGCCAATACTCCCGCTGCAACGGATGCATTCAAGGAATCAATATCCCCCTTCATCGGTATTGAAGCAACATAATCACATTTTTCCTTTACCAGACGACTAACTCCGGTTCCTTCATTCCCAATGACAAGCCCAATCGGTCCTGTCAGATTGTGGCGATACATAACATCGCCATCCATGTCAGCACAAACAAACCAAATTCCCTTTTCCTTCAATTCTTCAATCGTCTTGGCAATATTAGTTACCTTTGCGACAGGAGTATAGTTAATCGCTCCTGCAGACGCCTTCACGACCGTGGCAGTCAATCCAACGGCTCTTCTTTTCGGAATAATCACACCATGTGCCCCACAAAGATTCGCTGTACGGATAATCGCTCCTAAATTATGTGGATCTTCCAACTCATCTAAGAGAAAAATAAACGGATCCTCTCCTTTTTCTCTTGCGTTCTGCAAAATATCTTCTACTTCTGCATATTCGTAAGCAGCCGCCTGTGCAATCACACCTTGGTGCTTACCTGTGGAAGACATCTGATCCAGCCTCTCCTTCGTGATATAATTGACGATCGTATCCTGTTTTCTCGCCAAAGACTTGATCGTATTGACTGCTCCATCATGACAGCCATCTAAAACATATAATTTATCTATCGTTTTTCCTGAACGAAATGCCTCTGTCACGGCATTTCTGCCTTCTATTGTATATTCCTCGTATCTCATGTTACTCCTGACCTCATAATTTGCGGATTCTTTCCTCCGCTTCATACTCTTCTTTTAAATTACCGGACTAGTTTCACCTATTACTCCTTCAACACTTCCAAACTCATCTTCACCACATCAATCAGCCTTTCAAAATCTTCCTTCAGATATAAATACCCAAGTACTGCTTCAAAACCGGTTGCATTGCGATAATCTGTCCTTGAAGCGTTTTTTGCTTTCGTATAGGAATTGGCATTCCTGCCCCGTTTGTAAATTGCACGTTCTTCGTCAGTCAGCTGATCACATATCGCTAATATCATCTTTGCCTGAGCAGGTGCACATACAATTTTGCTGACATCCTTGTGATATTTGTTCACCTGCTTATTGATCTTACTTACTTCAATCGTTCTAACAATCACATCAAAAATGCTGTCACCAATATAAGCTAATGCCAACGGAGAATAACTTTCCGGAGCACCATGTGCAATCGAAAGTTGTTCCTTAAAATATGTAAATATAATGTTTTCCTCTGTTGCATTCATCTCTTCGACCGAACTATTTTCTCTAACAATACTATTTTCTCCAACAGTATTATTTACGTCCACTATATTGCTCTCCTCAAATATCTTGCAATTTCTTCCAGCAGTCTCTTCCATTATTTTCTCTTCCACTTTACGCCTTCTCTTGTATCCTCCAAAAGAATTCCCTGTGCTGCTAACATATCCCGGATTTCGTCAGCTCTTGCAAAATTTCTTGCTTTTCTTGCTGCCTGACGTTCTTCAATCAATGCCTCAATATCACTGTCTAATATCTCATTCTCTACCTTCGTAATAATGCCTAAAATATCGCAAAGTTTACCAATCGTCTCATAAATTTCTGTAATGACAGACTTTGCATTATTAGAAGTAATACTGCTGTTTGCAAGCTTCACCATCTCAAAAATAACAGAAATGGCATCCGCAGTATTAAGATCATCTTCCATCGCAGCTTCATATTTTGCAACATACTCTTTTATTTTTAATAGAATTTCTTTTTCTTCTTCTGTTGTTTCCTTTTCCTCAGCACAGTTCATGGCATCTTCTAATCTTGCCATGGCATTTAAGATACGCTCTAACGATGCCTTTGAAGACTCCACTAATGTGTCAGAAAAATTAAGGGGACTCCTGTAATGGGCACTGAGCATAAAGAAGCGAATCACTTGCAACGGATACTTCTTCCCTATATCACGAATAGTAAAGAAATTGCCAAGAGACTTGGACATCTTCTCTCCATCTATTTTTAAAAAAGCATTGTGCATCCAGTACTTTGCAAATTCCACATCATTTGCCGCTTCACTTTGTGCAATCTCATTCTCATGATGAGGAAAGATCAAATCTTCTCCGCCTGCATGAATATCAATGATATCACCAATATACTTCTTAGACATCACGGAACACTCCAAATGCCAGCCCGGTCTGCCTTCACCCCAAGGAGACGGCCATGAAGGTTCTCCCTCTTTCTTCGGCTTCCACAATACAAAATCCAGAAAATCTTCCTTCTCTTCTTGCCCTGCCACCTTGATTTCTCTGTGTCCAGCCTCTAAATCATCAATATTCTTTCCGGAAAGCTTTCCATATCCAGGAAAACTTCTGGTGCGGAAATACACCGTTCCATTGACCTCATAAGCATGCCCCTTCTCAATCAACGTTTCTACCATGGCAATCATATCCGGAATCTCTTCTGTTGCCTTTGGATGCGTAGTTGCCTCCAGCACATTCAATTCCTGCATATCTTTCTTTGCTTCCAAGATATAACGTTCTGAAATCTCAGAAGGAGCAACCCCTTCCTCAATAGCCCTCTTGATAATCTTGTCATCTACATCGGTAAAATTGGATACGTAATTCACATCATATCCTTTATATAATAAATATCTTCTGAGAGTATCAAATACAATCATCGGTCGGGCATTTCCAATGTGAATATAATCATAGACCGTAGGTCCACATACATAAATTCCCACTTTATTCCCATTGATTGGAACAAATTCTTCTTTGGTTCTTGTCATAGTATTATAAATCTTCATCTTCTTATTCCTCCTGGAAAATGCATAAACAATCAGTTATATACCATTTAAACGGATATTATTTCTTATAAAAACTGATTCTCTGCTTCCTCTTTTTTCTTTATACTCTTTAACTATCCACACTTAGTATATTTTTAACCTTCCTGTTTGTCAATGAGAACTTACACGACTTCCGCAAAGAATACCTTTTCCCGTATATCACTTTGTTCTGTAAAAATAACATTTCCAAGGTCTTCCACCGTCATTTTTTCGTCCCACATGGATTCATCCATCTGCTCCGTCACCTTTTGTCTGGTCACTCTAACTTGTTCCTCCTTCAAAAAAGAAAGAGTATATATTCCATTATTCCCAGGTAAAATCCCATCTGTAATCCATATCCGTTTATTTGCATATTGTCGAAACAACCGTGCAAACATCTTCAAAAATGTCTCTACTTGCACCACACGTATCATATAAGGAAATTGATGTACAATGGTTACCGGTTCCTTGGTAAATAAACGCATACAATCCTCTATGGAAATCTGCTTCATAACATACTGCTCTACAACCAGAATATCCTTTTCTCTACTATAAGCAAAAAAACCCCGAAAATACTCCTCTTTGATTTCCTCTTCAAAGCAAAAAATCACATTCCCATCCTGACAGCTCTTCTCGTTCAACAGAAGATCAAAATACGCCTTATCATGTTTTGCATAAAGATCATACTGCCCGGTCAGAATCCGATCCATCTTTTGAAAAAGCCAATCCGGATCTGGATGTTTTTTAAGAAGTGTATCATAATCAATAAACTGAATTTTTTTCAAATTCACAGGATTCTTTTCTTCCTGTTTCCATTCGTCTGTTTCTACTGCAATCTGTGAAGATTCACGCTTCAAGATTTCTTCCTTTCTTTGGAAGATACTGACAAAATCAAAGGATTCATAATATTTTACATTCGCCGGCATCAGATAAGTAAATGGCATATTGCTTTCATAAAGATCTTTTAATGCCTGATTTAGCAACATTCGCATAATTCCCTTTCGTCGCTCAGAGTTACGTGTTGCAACTCCAACGATATAATAGAGTAACTGTTCTCTCCCATCAATCTTGCAGAGATATGGATTTAGATGCAACATTCCTTTATCACGTACACAATAAACAATATTTTTTCGATAAATATTATGAAAATAAAAATCCTCATATGGCACAGAATCACAAAAACATTCTCTCCAAAGCGTTCTCAAAAAAACCTCTTCTTCTTTCTTATCCTCTGTCGCACAGATTTGTGTTACCTGTTCCCGATCATCATTCTTCATCACTAATTACTCTCGGACATCCTGTACAGCCTGCACAACCCATTGCAGTCATTCCGGTTATCTCATCATAACTGTAATTTGCCACCGTCTCTAACAGACAAATAGCTTGTGAACTGATTCCTTCTCCACTTCCGGTAAAGCCCAACCCCTCTTCTGTAGTTGCCTTAATATTCACCTGATTTTCCTGTAATCCCAGTGCTTCCGATATCGTTATCACCATATCAGGAATAAAGGAAGCCAGCTTTGGACGCTGTGCAATGACCGTAGCATCAATATTACTGATCACATATTGCTTCTCATCCAACAACTTTTTCACATGACGAAGCAGTTCAATACTGTCCGCCCCTTTGTACGCCTCATCAGTGTCAGGAAAATGTTTCCCAATATCTCCTAATGCCGCTGCTCCAAGCAACGCATCCATAATCGCATGTGTCAGCACATCCGCATCGGAATGTCCCAGCAATCCTTTTTCATACGGTACATTCACACCACCTAAGATTAATTTTCTTCCTTCCACTAACTTATGCACATCATATCCCATTCCTACACGCATTTCACTCTCCATCCTTTCTAAAAATTGTTTGCACCAAAGTATTGCATATCTATTCCGCAGAGCTAAACTTCCTGCCTAAACAGTTATGTTTTTGTATACTCCCTTACCTTCTTTGCAAATATTCAATCAAAAATTCGTAAACGCGTTTTGTTGACTCAATATCCAGTCTTTCCTGTGTAGTATGAATATCCAAAATATCCGGTCCCATCGACACACAATCCAGATTTGAAATTTTTCCTGCCAGTAACCCGCATTCCAGTCCTGCATGAATGCCTTCCACAACTGGTGTTTTTCCATACATTTCCTCATAGAGTGCAATTATCTTCGGGCGTACAACAGACTCTTCCTTATATTCCCATGCAGGATAATCACCTGTACATTCCACACTTCCTCCAAGCCTGTTTACAATCAGCTGCACCCTCTTTACAACATACTGTTTTTTAGAAGTTACACTACTTCGAATAGAATGTTGCAAAAACAGATGATCCTCCTTTAATAATAGAATCCCCAAATTCAGAGAAGTTTCTACCAAACCTTCTACTGATGTGCTCATATTCTGAACGCCATCCGGAAGTGCCAGAAGAAGTAATAACACATCAGAAAGACTCTGCTCTTCTAATACCATTTTTCTTCCCGCTTCTTCCGATTTACGAAATTGGATTGCTATATCAGAATCTGCCCCCGCATATTCTTTTTTCAATACAGAATTCAGTTCTGTAATCTTCCTTTCTACCGCCACACTCTCTTCTCTTTCCACCCCAATACAGGCTCTTGCAAAGAGTGGTATTGCATTGTCTTTCTTGCCACCTTCCATTTCATAAAGAGAAAAAGCAACCTCTTTTCTAATTTCCTCCAGGACTCTGCCTAAAATTTTGTTTGCATTTGCTCTTCCCTTGTCAATCTCGCAGCCAGAGTGCCCACCCAAAAGACCTGTAATTTCCAATTCATACCAATCCAGTTCATCTGACTGTATTCTGCCAATCGGCAACCTTGAACGAGTAGATATTCCACCGGCACAACTGGTTAGAAAAATTCCTTCTTCTTCCGAATCCAGATTCAGCATCTGATGACCCTTTAACATGGATAGATCAATGCCATTCGCACCTTCCATACCTACTTCTTCCGAAACAGTAAAAATCAATTCCAGAGGCGGATGAGCAATCTCCTCACTTTCTGCTATCGCCAACATATAAGCAATCGCAATTCCGTCATCTCCACCAAGTGTAGTATCTTTGGCGTAAACATATTGACCATCTGTCTCCAATCGCAAACCTTCTTTTTCCATATCAATATCAGAGTCCGCTGTTTTCTCACATACCATATCCATATGACCCTGTAAAATGACCGGCTTCTCCTGTTCGTATCCTTCACTTGCCGAAACCTGCATGACCACATTGTATAGTTCATCCTGATAACACAAAATGTCATGCTCCTTAGCAAAGTTTACCAAATAATCACTAATCTCTTTTTCATGATAGGAACCATGTGGAATCTTACTGATTTCTTCGAAATAGTAAAATACACGTTTCGGCTCTAAATCTGACAGCACGCCCATAAGAGGCCTCCTTTTCGTTTTCCATAATCTATTACAACAATGTCATCCTTTGTATATTAAGAACGATAGTCCCCATTGATCTTTACATAATCATATGTGAGGTCACATCCCCATGCCGTTGCCGACACAGTTCCCTCATGCAGGGAAATATTCACCTGAATCTCATCCTCCGACAATACCTCCTTTGCGAATTCCTCTGAGAATTCGATTCCTGCACCATTCCGGCACACAGGAAGAACGCCTTTCGCCGATGCCATGTCAACATCCACCTTTTCAATATCAAAGTCTGCCTCTGCATATCCCATCGCACAGGCAATTCTGCCCCAGTTTGCATCTTCTCCAAAAATCATACATTTAAAGAGAGCGGAACCGACAACACTTTTTGCAACGGTAATCGCTGTGTCCAGATCCTTTGCCTCAGATACTGTACACTCAATCAGCTTTGTCGCCCCTTCACCATCCTTCGCAAGCATCCTCGTCATATTCATCATGACAATATAAAGTGCCTGCTTAAATACCATATAATCATCATTTTCGTCAGCAATGATTTCATTTCCTGACACACCATTTGCCATAACACATACCATATCATTGGTCGAAGTGTCTCCATCAATACTCAGACAGTTATAGGTGATTTTTGTAACCTCTGAAAGTGCTTTCTGTATCAAGTCCGTGGAGATTGCCACATCCGTTGTCACAAAATTCAGAGTAGTCGCCATGTTCGGATGAATCATACCACTTCCCTTTGCCATACCTCCCAGCGTACAGGCAGTCTCCCCAAGCTTGAAGGTAACTGCAACCTCCTTTGGAACCGTATCCGTTGTCATGATTGCATTGACCGCCTTTGCATTTCCATCATAAGAAAGCCCTTCTGCCAAATCCTTAATGTGACTTTCAATCGGCTCAATTGGCAGAACCTGTCCAATCACACCGGTCGAAGCAACCACAACTTCATCTGCCGATATTGCAAGTTCCGTTGCTGCTAATTCAGCCATTTTCTGTGCTTTTTCTTCTCCATCTGCATTACAGGTATTAGCATTCTTTGAATTGGCAATAACTGCCCTTGCCTTTCCTCCTGTTGCCTCCAAATGTTTTTTCGTAACCAGAATAGGTGCTCCTTTTACTTTATTTGTTGTGTAAACGGCTGCTGTATTGCAGATCACATCACTCACTACCAATGCCAGATCATTTTTCTCCGGCTCCGAGTTCAAACCACAGTGTAACCCATTTGCCCGAAATCCTTTGGCAGCACATACACCACCTTCCACATATGTATATCCTTCAAATTGTTCCATTGCCATCCTGCAATCCTCCTATTTCCATAATCTCTTTTAGTAAATCTCCTTACCCTATAATACTCGGATTTCCTGTCCTGTCAATCATACGCTGCCTTACGGCTTTATCAGAACCTGTCCTGAAAAAGACTTCGTCATTTGCGTTCAACCCTTGACAAAGAGTTCCATGGTAACAGTTCACTCGTTAGCCAGTAAACAGTCACCGAGTGTGGTATATGTCTGAACAGTAACTATCTGTAACAACCACTGAATTGTAACATTGTCTTCCTCTTGACAAATTTTGTTCTATTGTATTTAATAGATATGACTATCTTTTCCAGATATCAATATAATATACTTAAGGAGATTTTTCAATATGGCAAACATAAATATTCCGAATGATCCTATGATGTTGCTTAGTTTTATCAATACAAAGCTACGTGACGAATATGCTGACCTGGATTCCCTTTGCGAAGATTTAGAATTGAATCAATCTGAGCTTATCCGTAAGCTGGCTTCCATTGAATATGCCTATGATGCATCATTGAATCGTTTTTTATAGTCGCTTTTGACCAGAAAACAAGGCAATTTGCCCGGTTTTGTGGTCAAATTATTTTTCCATTCAGTTCACATAAGTAAAGCTCACAATACTTTCTTCTGTTTCAAGTTTCCCGTAAAAACTCCATCTGAATCTGAAAACTAATATTTCTCGCCGTAGCAACTTTATCAAATTTCACCACATAGTATTTATCTTTCTCCTGCACTTCCAATATGGTTCCATTTCCAAAGAGATTATGTTTTACCCTGTCCCCTTCCTTTAACCTTTCCTGTTGAACTCCGCTGATTTTTTCCTCATTGATACGAATAAATTGTGCTGCTGAATCCACCAGTCTCTGTTCGAGTTCTACTGTGTACTGCAGATACCTCCGGTCAGTATTAAAGATAAAACGGGATGGATACCGATAGGAACCGTCAAAATTCTCCCCCTCAGCATCACTTAAAAACAGTGCATTCTCTGCCCTGGTATATGCCACATAAGCAAGACGTCGTTCCTCTTCCAACGCCTCCTTGGAATCCATATGTTTACTTGGGAAAATCCCCTCATTCATACCACAGATAAATACATACGGAAACTCCAATCCCTTGGCTGTATGGATTGTCATCAGCTTCACCGCATTCTGTTTATCTTCTTTGTCCATATTGGTAAGCAATGAAATGTTTTGCAGATAGTCTCCAAGAGAAGTCTCCTCTCCTGCATCATTTTCATAATGAAATAACGACTGCTTCAATTCTGACAAATTATCCAAGCGACCATCTTCACCGGACAAACGAAGCATTGCCTCATATCCACTGTCATTCATCAGTCCACTTAACAAATCAGTCAGTTTATACAATTGAAATGCCTTCTGATAGGACTCAATCAACTTTACAAATTCTCCTGCTTTGCTGCTAACAATCAATGGATGAGAAAGGTTTTCTTTCAAAGCCTCATATAGTTTGCATTGATGTTCCTCTGCATATTGCTCCAAAAATTCCATTCTTTTCTTTCCAAAATTTCTTCTTGGAACATTGATCACTCTCCGAAAAGACAAATCATCCTCAAAAATCAGCATACGAAGGTAACTGACTGCATCCTTAACCTCACGTCTCTGATAAAAAGATACCCCACTATAAATCACATAAGGAATCTGTGCCCTCAATAACGCTTCTTCAACGGTTCTGGACACATAATGTGCCCGATATAAAATAGTCACATCATTATAAGTATTTCCTTGTCCAACCAGCATTTTGATCTGCTCTATGATCCAGTCCGCTTCCTCTGCTGTTGTCTTTGCATGGTGATATAAAGCCGGTACATTTGCTGCTTTGATTGGATACAAATCCTTTTTGATACGCTGTTGATTTTTGGAAATCAGGGAATTGGAAGCATTGAGAATATCCGCAGAAGAACGATAATTCTTATTCATAATAATGTCAATGCAACCCGGATGTACCTTGTCAAAATGAAGGATATACTCAATCCTTGCACCTCGCCATGTATAAATGGTCTGATCCGGATCCCCCACAATAAATAAATTCTGATTATAACCTGCTAACAGTTCTGCCATCTCATACTGCATTCCTGATACATCCTGAAACTCGTCCACCATAATATACTGTAAGCGTTCCTGCCATTTTCTGCACTTTTCATCAAAATGTCTCAAGATATAAAATGCAAACGTCATCAAATCATCATAATCCAAGCCAAAGCACTTTTTCTGTTCATACAGATATCCAAAGAAAATACGATCCTCCATCTTAGACGCTGTCAGAAACTGTTTCCTTAATCCCTGTACATCCATCTTCAGGATATATGGAATATGCTCAGACTTTGCTTTGCGCACACCAATCATCTCTTTTGCCATGGTATAAGTATAATTTCTCGAATCGATTTTTGCCTGCTCATAAATATCCCGCAGAACTGCATCCATATCATCCTCATCCATCACCAAAAAATTATCCGGATAATTCATTGTATGAATATCCTCCCTCAATAGCTGTACACAAAATCCATGAAAAGTACAAACCATTCCAGTATCCTGATCTCCGATCATACTTCGAATTCTTCTTCTCATCTCATTAGCAGCCTTGTTGGTAAAAGTAACACAAAGAATATTGCCTGTAGCAATTCCCACTTCATTAACCAGATAAACATATCGATGCGTAAGAGCTTTTGTTTTTCCGCTGCCTGCTCCTGCAATCACTCTTACATACCCTTCCGTTGCTGTTACTGCCTGCTTTTGTTCTTCATTCAGTCCTTCTAATATATCTATCATCCTATCCCTCATCCTGTACGTATTAAAGACATTCTTTCCACCCTAAAAATCCCTGTATATGGTAATTTCTGCCACTCAACATGCCTCATCGATTGGCGTCTCCATGTGGTTTTCGACTTATAGAGTTCTCTTGCATACATGTAGAACTCCGCAAGACTCATTTTATCACGTCGCCTGTCGGCTCCGTGTGGGCATTCGCAAAAGTATTGATTTTCGTGCAAGCACGAAATCAACACCTTTGCTCATTTTATAAAGTCTATATTTACACACCTAAAAACTTCTGCATCCTTTCAAATTCCATTACCATTGTATTGTATCCATGATCATAAAAAGCATGCAATTTTTCCCAATTCATTTCTGTCCTGCCCGGACATGGAAGAGTTGGGCGAATCACACATATCCGTCCTTCCTCTTCCAACCGTTCAATCAAATCCATTGTTTTATTGTAATAATACGGTCTGTAATAAATACTTTTTACTAAATTCGGGTATTTCTTATAAACAGCAATATACATTCTGGCACTCTCACTTGGAAACTTTTTCCGATATCCTCTTGGTCTTGTCAATATCAATACATTCTTCTTATGCCCTGTCTGCAAAGCATGTTTCACCGGTACCGAATCTGCAAGTCCTCCATCCAGATAAGGAATCCCATCAATCGTAACCATCTGCGAAAATACAGGCAAACTGGCAGATGCACGGCAGATTTTACACAGTCTGTCCATGTCTTTCTTTTCAGACAAATATTCCGCCTTTCCTGTATAAACATTCGTAACTACCATCTCGCATTCCATCCCCTGATTAATATAGGTTTCAAAATCATAAGGAAATGTTTCTTTTGGAAATATCTCAAATAATTTATCCATGTCATAATAACTATGCTGCTTAATCATTTGACGAACGGAGTTCTTATATTGGTCTTCCTTCTTCTTAGGTGCAAAACAGTTAAAACTTCTTCCTTTCTGCTTAGACACATAGCTCAGTGCATTACAGGCACCTGCCGATACACCAACTACATAAGGAAATAAAAAGTCCTTTTCCAACAGATAGTCCAATGCACC
>CAJOPP010000273.1 GCA_905236365.1 uncultured Lachnospiraceae bacterium | reverse complement strand
TGAAACCCCGGAATCAGTGGCTCCCATTCTCCGGAATGGTGGCTCTCAAAGTCCGGACTGGTGGCTCAATCGGAGCCGGAATAATCAGGTTTTCTGTCCCATCTTGATCTGTCTGCATTACCTCTGTCGTAACAGATAAAAAAGTGCTATTTTCTTCCGGTGGCTGCGTCTCAAACATGTCCTTTTTACTGCATCCTAACAGAAATACCAGCATAATGACGCATATTACAACGATTGCCTTTTTCAATTATTCCACCCCACTTTTACAGCGAAGATGATTGTCTCATCATCATAATATAAATCGTTTTTTAATTCTATTCCTTCTATCCTCAATAGTGAAGACAAACGCCATACGCCCCGTAACACTTCCTCTTCTGACGCAATCATGCCTACAAGATCTCCCGATTTACTATACCATCCTTCAGCAGTTAATCTAATGAAAGATGACAGAGGGGAGGCACTTCGTAAGGAAGTCGCCTCCCCGATATTATTAAGATGTCAGAATGATTGTCTTGCACGTGTAAATTAAGTTGTTGAAGAATAATCACTCAAATAGTTGCAATACACAAACCAATATTATTATCCATACCAGTCCACTCCCAGTGTCATCACCTTGATGATAATAAATCCAGCATGTTGTGTATATGGTCCAATTCATCCTGTGAGATTTTATACCGTTGCGCGACAATGCTTTCATGTGTGACTCTTAATTCATCTGTAACCCCCCATAAGGTATTTATGTGCCAATAATCGTTTTTCTTGCATCTCATTTTTGATGAAATAGTGATTCCACCTGATAGATCAATTTTCAAATCATTATTAGTGCCTATATAGCATTTATTAATTTTAACCGTTTCTTTTTCTGGCACAATCACATTATTCTCTTTATTATTGCAAAAAAATTCTCTCCCGCTCTCATTTTGATCAATATGGTATTCACCGGCAATGTATATTGCTGTAGTATATGGGATAGCCTTCGACCTCTCTAATACAAGACAAAGGCACTTATCATTTTCGATCTCCAAGACACGTCTTCCTGAATGAACACACAATATTTTATTTGCTTCATCTGTCGAGATTATTCTCCTCGATTTATTACGCTTGCAGTCCATCCATTTCTTATAATAGTTCAAATATTCCTGTGATTCCTCAGACGGCTCTATTTCTATTCTGTCAGGGTAGCAAATAACCCAGTCTTTTGCAACCCATGGGTAAAAAACTAGCCAGACATAACGGTCCTTATCTTCCTCTTCACTCTCATACAGTCTGGAGTGTATTTCCAATGAATTATCAAAGTACAGATGTAAACATCTGTTGGTATCGAAATAAAACTGTGTCAACTTAATTGTTCCATCGGTCTCCATCAACACCTTGACTTTTTTGTCATACCTCGAATCTCTTTTGGCATCCATGTCACTGGTTCCTGTATACCATTTTCCATGATATATAAAATCAGTCTCCGTATCAATATGGACATTATAGTCATCCGAATTACCATCCTTGCAAGACAATCCAATGTCTACCATGCCTGCTTCTCGCCCTAGAAACGCAAGAGTTCTTCCTATCCCATCGTTCAGTATTTCGTTTATTAACATATATCACATCTACCTTTTCATTTATATTCATTTTGTATTTGCTTTGCTATTTCGAGAATTTGTTTAAAATCATATCCATAGTGTGATATCTCTTCATGCAGTTTTCTTCTCTGATTTTTACTCAATTTCAATTCTTTGTCTACATCATTAATCTGCTTATTTTGTCTCTGATTATTTTTAGGCGTTTTGTTCTCTGATCTTATTTTATCATCACTTTTTTGTATATTATCAGATTCATTGTCATAATGTATAGATTCAACATATGTTAATTCTGGCGCACACTCTTCAACCACAATAACCACGTCAACTTCGGCAGGTTGTGGTACAAAAAAGTAGGAAAATAAACCCCCAAATCCAAAATACTTACTTGTGTGCATCCCAGGATAATAAGCATACCCACCGCCATAATTATATCTCCATCCCCCCATATCAGCTTCGTTAACACAACAGGTGTCACTTGCGCTTCTTCCATCGATATCAATTTTCGATGAGGCATTGTTCAGGCAATATGCAAACATATTATTGCCCAGCACACCCTGTCCCGTGCTGACCAATCCGTCCGCATTAATAAACCTTCCCGTTTCCGGATCATAATACCTGCTGTTCAGGTAATACAGCCCCGTCTCCCGGTCATACCGATATCCCCGGTACAGATAAGGGTTCCTGCTGATCAGCGTTGTTCCGATGGAGTTTCCGGCCTCG
>CAJOPP010000272.1 GCA_905236365.1 uncultured Lachnospiraceae bacterium | reverse complement strand
TTTGGTATCCATATCAAGCACACCGCCTGCTTCTCTCTCCTTCTTTGTCAGATCCATAACCTGTGCCCATAATTCCTCTGTGTTCTTAGTAGGTCCTGCTAAGAAAGAATCATCACCTTCATATGGTGTATAGTTTTTCTGAATAAAGTCACGAACGTCGATAAACTTCTCCCAGTTACCCCCTGTGAAACCATTCCATTCTGATCCCATTGTAAAAAATCCTCCTTTATTAAATAATATAATATTTGATTCCACCTTGTTATGAAAAGTAGTGACGGATGGGAAATATCCAAATCACTGTTGTTTGTTGGTGGTGAAATCCTTATGTTTCCATTATAGTTTTAACTTGTATACACGTCAACGAAAAAATGTTCTGATTTTGTACTTTTTTCAGTACAACAAATAAGGGAAAGAACAATTATGGTGTTAAAAAATATAGAAAATATCAGTGTTTGAAGAAATACGGGATTGTATACAATCTTGAAGGGACGGGAAACCCGGCAGGAGGATATGAATAATTACCTTATTGAAATTATGCTTTATGTACAAAATGGTATTTGTTGAAAGCCACCCCTGCGTCCGGCTAATCACTGAACGGTGTTACAGTTCACTCGTTAGCCAGTAAACAGTCACCTGAACGGTAACCGGTATTTAGAGGAATTTGGAGTTATGGTTGCATTTTGCGGGTAAACCGATTATAATAGCGTTGTTATGGCAATACTATTTTCGTAGATTATGCCGAGTAGAGTATTTGATGCTACAGAACAGATATTAGGAGGAATGAGATTATGGCACAGACAATTAATAAAGATACATTAATCGGAGAGATTATTGCTATTGATCCGGGTAATGCAGCAATTTTAATGTCAAACGGAATGCACTGTCCGGGATGTCCGGCTTCACAGGCTGAGACATTAGAGGAAGCAGCACAGGTTCATGGTATGGATGTTGATGTACTATTGAAGGATATCAATGAATATCTTGCTAAGAAAGAAGCATAGATGGGATGACATTAGGGTGATGGACATCCATCCGGACAGAACAACGCAATAAGAGTAAGTTCTCAATTTTTCAATCAAAAACAAAAAGAATAAAAAACTTCTGACATGTAAGAGTGGCAGAAGTTTTTTTGTTGCCTGAAATTGATAGCGTTCGGTAACAGTTGTCTGATAATGTCGTTATTACAGGTCTCTATCAATGGTATTAACCTGAGACTTCCTCGTTGGGTGGAGGTGGCGGCAAATCTTTGATTTGACATCGGATGGGGTAACGAAAAAGCGTAAGTTACTGACATTGGGGTTCTACGATGATAATTCTGACTGATTGATAAAATATTATAATTTATTCCGGAAAAATGTTGAATAAATTGTAGCAAAAAACAAATGAATAAAGTTATTTGAAGTTTAGAATGGTGAATATGATGAAAATAGTAAAAGCGAGCAGAATATCATTGTTGAAAATCAACATAGTTGTGGTATAATGAAATTAAATTGGGCAAGTGCTATCGGGACAACAAAGAGAAATGAATCATGGATGGATAAGATGGATTTTATACAATCCGATAATAGGATGGGCAATCCTCTGAAGGATGGAATGAATGGTTTCGGAGGTGCACAATTGGGAAATGGTAATGGATTTTGAAGGTGCTTAGTACATGGAAGTAGGAAGGTGATAACAGATGATGGATTGGATCACAGTCGTAGATGATGATACGTCCAATTTACGGGTGGCAAGTCATATCCTCAGTGAAGAAAAGATGAGAGTCAGTTGTTTGCGATCGGGTGAGGAATTGTTAGAGTTTCTGTCGGAAAATCGACCGGATCTCATTTTGCTGGATGTTCATATGCAAGGGATGGACGGTTTTGAAGTGATGAGAAGGCTTAGAGAATGGGAGGATATCCGGCATATACCGGTGATTTTTCTGACGGCAGATGATGATATTGATACTGAGACGAAGGCACTTTCTGTGGGAGCGATGGATTTTGTGCGGAAGCCGTTTATACCGGAGGTATTGCTGCTTCGCGTAAGACATGCTATGCAGTTGATTCATCTGCAGACAAATCTGGCGCAGGAAGTAGAGAAAAAGACGTCAGAACTTCTTGCTGAGCATGAGAAGAATGAGCGGATGTCCATGCAGATCGTTCAGACATTGTCAGGGACTATTGATGCAAAGGATACATATACCAACGGTCATTCCACAAGAGTGGCGGAGTATGCGAGAGAGATTGCCAGGAGAGCGGGATATAACAGCAAGAGGCAGGAAGAGATCTACATGATGGGTCTTTTGCATGATGTGGGTAAAATTGGAGTACCGGATGCAATCATCAATAAACCGGCAAAACTTTCTGATGAAGAATTTGACGTGATTAAGAATCATCCGGTGATGGGGGCACGGATCTTAAAAAATATTACAGAATTTCCGCAACTTGTGATAGGAGCCAGATGGCATCATGAACGGTATGACGGAAAAGGTTATCCGGACGGACTTGAAGGGGAGAATATCCCGGAAGAGGCACGGATCATTGCGGTGGCAGATGCGTATGATGCCATGACATCCCGCAGAAGTTACAGGGATGTTTTACCGCAGGAAGTTGTTTTTAAGGAACTGGAGAAAGGAAAGGGAATACAGTTTGATCCCTTTTTTGCAGAGATTATGATTTCAATGATGAGAGAAGATACGAATTATGGTATGAGGGAGAAATAAGTGGATAAAAAAAATGAATTTAATGAAACAGTAAATAAGACACATCTTACAATTTTGGTCGTCTATACGATCTTTTCTGTAATTCTGATTGTTGAATCCTGGATTCTGCAATGGGAAACATGGCCGTCTGTATTGATGGTCATTGGGATTATTGCCAGTTGGAGTTTGTATTTTACGCAGAAAATACCGGAAAATAACAGGCTTTGGATCTATGTTATTCTCATGATGATTACCTTTTTCTTTTATGGTATTCATGAGTCGGTCCTTTATGATCTTGCACCGGGTATGGCGGTAATGATCTTGATTTTTTCCATGACGAATGTAGAAGGATTTGTCAACCTGAGTTTGGCAACTTTTTATATTACAATGCTTTATAACCTTGCTGTTACCATGGACTGGAACATCGATTTTGATGCCACTAGCGTTAGCAGACTTCTTATGCATATTGTGATTGTTTATATGGCAGGCAGGATTGCAAAGGTGATTATTAACAAATCGGATTATGAAAAAAAGGATTATATCGATAGAATTCAGGAGTTGGAAGAAGTCAATCGACGGACAGAAGATTTTCTTACGAATGTGTCGCATGAGTTACGGACTCCAATCAATGCAGTAACCGGTATTACTTCCGTTATGCTGAAAAAGGTGAAGGATACCGGGCTTCGGGAGGATATTCTTTCTGTGCAGAAAGCAGGATATCGTTTAGCGGAGCAGGTCGGAGATATTTTAGATTATACGGAAATTGATACCGGTAGAATCAAGATCAGTGAAGAGGGATACATGCTCTCTTCTGTGCTGAATGATTTTATTAGCGAAAATCAAATGCTTTTTCAGGAGGAAAATAAAGAAGTCATCTTTGATGTGGATTCCAACATACCATCATTGTTGGTTGGAGATGGCGGAAAAATCAAGAAAATACTGCGGCATCTGATTAGCAATGCAATCAAATTCACAGAAACAGGAGGTATTTATATACACATCTATGCAATCAGGAAGTCCTATGGAATTAACCTGTGTATTCAGGTAAAGGATACCGGAATTGGAATGGATGCGGAGGAAATTGAAAGGATTACGGAACGGTTCTATCAGGTCAATTCCGGCAGAAGCAGGAAAGTAGGAGGTCTTGGAATGGGGCTTTCCATTGTGTACGGATTGACGAAGGCAATGAGAGGTTTTATGCGGATTGATAGTGAAAAAGGGAGAGGAACGACTGTGCAGATCAGTATTCCGCAGCATGTTATCGATTCATCGCCTTGTATGGAGGTAAAGAATCGCACGGCTTTAAATGTAGGTTGCCTGTTTCAGCCGGAGAGATATGAGAATCCGGAAGTGCGGGAATATTATAATGAGATGATAGAGAATATGGTAACGGGGCTGAATATTTCCCTGCACCGTGTATCTGATATCCATGATCTGGAAAAATTACAAAGAATCTACCGGTTGACACATCTGTTTATCGGAAAAGAGGAATATGTGGAAAATACCGGATATTTTGATTCTTTGGAAGAGAGTATGGAAGTGATTGTGATTGCCGATGCTTCATTTACTTTAGAAGCGAACAGCCAAATTAAGATATTAAGAAAGCCATTTTTCTGTTTTCCTGTGATGAATATTATGAATGCAGGCGAGGAGAGAACCATAGATTATATGGGAAAACGGATGCTTTGCAAGGATGTTCAGGCACTTGTTGTGGATGATGAAGTGATGAATCTGGTAGTGGCAGAAGGAATCTTCAAAGATTATGGAATGACCGTAAAGACGGTAACCAGTGGCATGCAGGCAATCGCACAGTGTGAGAAAGAAGATTTTGACATTATTTTTCTGGATCACATGATGCCGGTAATGGATGGTGTGGAGACGATTAAGCATATTCGAAAGCTGGAACAGGATCTTGGCAAACAATTTAATGTTGTGGCTCTTACTGCAAATGCGGTAAGTGGTGCAAAAGAAATGTTTCTGGAAGAAGGGTTTGATGGATTTGTCTCAAAGCCGATTGAATATACAGAGTTGGAGAGGGTCCTTCGGAAAGTTCTTCCAAAATCTTCCATCTATTTTGTGGACGAAGAAGAGCTTCAAACGGGTGGTGACAGGGAGAACAAAGCGATTGCAGATGCAGGTGTTTCGGATAAGAAAACGGATGTTTCGGGTGAGAAAGCAGATGCTTTGCACTATCTGTCCAAGCGTGGTATAAATACCGTAGAGGGAATTAAATATTGTAGAAATGACAAAGCGTTTTATATTGAATTGATTACCAAGTTTGCAAAAGATGCAGAGGCAAAGGGCAAAGAAATCTCTGAGTATTATGAGAAAGAAGATTTTGAAAATTATCGCATCCGGGTACATGCCCTGAAAAGTACTGCAAGGACGATTGGTGCAGAGACCCTCTCTGAGCTGGCTCGTGATGCAGAGGAAGCGGCAAAAAGGGGCGATTTTTCTTACATCCATGACCATCAGGAAGAATTGATGTGGAAATATGCAACGGATGTGCAGAATATTTTAGATGCCGTGGGTGTTTCCGAGCAGTCTCCGCAGGAAGGACGGGAAGCACTTTCCAAGGAGGAGTTGTTGGAACGACTTCATGAACTGGAAAAAAGTATGGAGACTTTTGAAGCGGATAAAGCAGAATCCATGATCAAAGAGCTGGCTGCGTATCATTATCAGAATCGGGCTATTTCCAAGCTTCTTGAGAAAGTGGAGTATGATGTGACAGAATTTGACCTGAAATCTGCAGTTGAAAAAGTAAACAGAATTATTGAGGAGGTAAGCTGATGCACCCTAAGAAAATAATAGCAGCCATCAAAGATCCCAATCTGGATCTCCAGGAGAGGATGTTCCGGTTGTTGACTTCCGTGGCGTTGATATCATTCTTTTTGGCAATTTGTATTGATTATTTTTTGAGTGACAATGCGTTTATTATAATCACATTGATAATTGGTTTTTTGTTATTTTATTTGATTACCGACATCTCCATTCGAAAAGGAAAAACAAGGATTGGAGCCGTAATAGTAGGATTACTGCTTATTTTTGTTGTGTTTCCTGTACAATATATTTCAAGGGGAGGGCTGTATAGCGGAGGGGCTTTATGGTTTATCATTTGCATTGCTTTTATTAGTCTGAGTGTATATGGAAAAATGAGATATATTCTTTATGGATGTGCTTTTGTAAGTATTTCAGTCTGTTATTATATAGCCTGTTTTTATCCGTCTTTGGTGCCGGAGCAGTCTGTGCAGGCGGCATATCTGGATTCTCTGATATCGTTATTGCTTGTTAGTGCCATGATCAGTGCACTGTTTATTTTTGAATCTGATATTTTTCTTTCGGAGCGGCGTCTTGCCAATGAACAGAAAAAAGAGATTGAAGAGATTAACCAGTCCCAGAATCGCTTTTTTACCAATATGAGTCATGAAATCCGGACTCCGATCAATACGATCATTGGTCTCAATGAGATGATCATGCGAGAAGATATTTCAGATGAAGTGGCAGAGGATGCCAGAAATATTCAGGCAGCCAGTAGAATGCTTCTTTCTGTTGTGAATGACATTCTGGATATGTCCAAAATAGAGTCAGGCGAGATGAACATTATACCGGTGGCATATGATGTGGGAGATATGCTGTCGGATATTGTGAGTATGATCTGGATTCGGGCAAAGGAGAAGGGGCTGGAATTTCATGTGGATATTGACCAGACAATGCCGGCACAACTTTATGGGGATGAAGTGCGGATCAAGCAGATCCTCCTCAATATCCTTAGCAATGCAATAAAATATACACAGGAAGGTTCTGTTACGCTATCGATTCAGTGCAAAAAGGCTACAGGAAACAAGGTGGAGGTGACATATTCTGTATCAGATACGGGTATGGGTATTAAAAAAGAAAATATTCCTTATCTGTTTACAGCGTTCAGAAGAGTGGATCAGAAGCAGAATCGTTATATTGAGGGAACCGGACTGGGACTGGCAATTGTGAAACAGTTTGTGGATCTTATGGGGGGACAGATTACAGTAAACAGTGTTTATACAAAGGGTACGACTTTTATTGTTGAATTAGAGCAGGAGATTGCAGATTCAAGTGAAATTGGGCAGGTGAATCTGGAAAAAAGACATGCAATGCATCTGCATGAGCATTATAAGCAAAGCTTTGAAGCTCCGGAAGCACGTGTGTTGCTCGTAGACGATAATGAAACCAATCAGATGGTTGCGACCAAATTATTACGGGATACCAAAGTTCAGATTGATACCGCATCCAGTGGTGAGGAAGCACTTCGCAAAACGGTACAGACAGATTATCACATGATTTTTATGGATCATCTGATGCCGGGCATGGATGGAATCGAATGTTTTCATAAGATCCGGTCACAGGTAGGGGGGCTGAATAAAGAAACGCCGGTTGTTGCATTGACTGCCAATGCGGGAAGTGATAGTCAGGCTCTTTATTATCGGGAAGGATTTGATGGTTATCTGTTAAAGCCTGTCAGCGGGGAATTGTTAGAAGAGGAGCTTAGGAAACATCTTCCAAAGGAACTGGTGAAGTCTGCAAGTGAATTTGAATTGATGGGAGACTTAGGTACGCTGGTAAAAGAACACCGTAAGAAGATCTCGGTGCTTATCACGGCAGATAGTACGTGTGATCTCCCAAAACAGATGGTAAAGCAATTGAATATTCCGATATTGCCGTACCATTTACATACGGAAGGCGGATATTTTTTGGACGGTGTGGAAACAGACTCAGATGGAATCCTTGCGTATATGGGAGATGGGAGAGAGATGGCCAGATCAGAGGCGGCGGAAGTCTCAGAATATGAGTTGTTTTTTGCGGATCAGCTTACCAAAGCACAGCATATTATTCATATCGCAGCAGCACAGCATGTAAGTAAAGGATATGAGAATGCTGTGGAAGCGTCCAAGGCGTTTGAGAATGTGACCGTGATTGACTCCGGACATTTGACCTGTGGAATGGGGCTTTTGGTACTGTATGCAAATCGCCGTGCAAATGAAGATGTTACGGCAGAGATGCTGATACAGGAGCTTGAGCAGGTAAAGAAGAGAATTCGCACCACTTTTATTGTGAATGGAACTGAACACCTTGCTCGTGCCGGACGGATCAGGCCATGGATTCATGCAATATCGAAAGCTTTAATGTTGCATCCGATTCTTGTTATGAAAAAAAGTAAAATGAA
>CAJOPP010000271.1 GCA_905236365.1 uncultured Lachnospiraceae bacterium | reverse complement strand
AGACCCGGTGTGTTAATCACAAAACAATGGCTTTCTCCAATATCTGCCCGAAAATAGGCATACTGTCGACCGTTTTTCTCAATCTGTGCCAAATCAGAAGTAATTGTGCCGCCTTTACTGATGGCGAGATTGGTTAATGTATTTGGATCACTTACAACTGAATCATATGATTCTTCACGGATGATCAGTTTCATGTAATAAGTATCTGTATAAATATAAGGCTCTTCTTCTAGCATTTGGTATGTATAGTCGTCCGGTATCTGAAATGTGACTCCGTTATAATCCAGCTTTTGGGATGCATTTCTAAGTTGAAAATAAATTATAACTCCAATGACTAAAAACAGTAAAACAATACCAATTATTAAAAATTTTTTTCGCAATCTATTATCACCTCTTAATTTTTGATTATCAAATTTTCTTTTCTTATTTTCTTTTTTGTTTGGGTAAAAAGCGGAAACACAACCCCGGACACTTCACCAATTGCAACATCATATGCTTATTCACTGCAGCCTCTTCCTTTCATTTTTTTATTGTATATTATTAATAGTCATTTTTCAAGTTAATAAGTTGACTTATGATTCTGGTAGGTAGTGATGATTTACACGGTTGTTGTAAAAAATTATTTTGACATTTTTTCTTATGTGTAGTATATTAGCAATGAGCAAAGAGGTATCGATTATTCGTTGCCTCTTTTTTCTGTTGTATGCGGAAACAGGCAATTTTTAGAGCGATTGTTTGGCATGGAACGCTAATAGGAGAGAATCTGCTCTGCTCGGTGGGTATCCAATTCTGTATCTGATATACGCCTCCGGTGGATCGCAGGAATGATTCGAAAGGCGTGTGATGATGAAAAGGAAGGGAGGAATTTTTGATGTTATCATTGAATGATTATTTATATGATGGAAATACTGTTTTTAAGATTCTCCATATGTATTCACAGGATTTGAAAAAATCTGCAATTGCATCAAATAACAGTGTTGACCTTGCACATAGCAATTATCTGCTGGAGGTGATTGAGTTGCTTGAGCATAATGATTTTTTGACAGCACAGTCACAACGGATCAGAGAATTCTATAAATATATGGCTGAAAAATATCCATATCTGGCATTTACATTTAAGGGAAGGATTAAATCGCTGATCAGACTTGAGGAAAAGATAAATGGTAATATCGTCGAATATATATATGATTATTATAGCGAAAATGGAAAATATCCATCGGAAACGGAAGTAAAAGAACGGATCAACCGTATACGAGATCTAATAGCATACAGAATTGTATTGTCTTTGCCGGAATGTCATGTTAATCCGGGCGAGAGCAGGCATGAGCGGGAATTGGGTTACCTGTATGAGATTGCTAATACGCTTCCGAATTTTCTTGAAGAGAGGGGATTTAATGCTGAACCTTCGGGAATTGATAATTTCAGTATGACAATCGATGAGAAATACAGAGCTTACTACAGAGATTATATTGAAAAACCCAATGTATACGGTTATCAATCATTACACATATCCTTTTTTGACTATACATCGCGAAGCTACATAGAAATGCAGCTTCGCACAAAAGAAATGGATGATTACGCAGAAATCGGACCAGCAAATCATTTGGGTTACGAGAAACGTCAGGAAAAGGAACGTGCAAGGCGAAAAGCAATACCCAAAGGGGAAAACCAATATTTTGATGATGCATATGAAAGAGTTATGCTGCTTCAACAACTTGATTTGAGTAAAATTAATGTTAATATGTTTGGTGCGGCAGATAATAATCTTATCAATGATGGATGCGGCTTGTACCGTGGCAGATTGATTTTACCATATGAACATCTTTCAAAATATCAGAATGATTTAATTGATTGATAGGATAGTGATTCACCTGTTAACTTAAAGAGTGTCCATACTGACTCTATCTGATTTTATTTGCATTATATTTAACAGTAGCCGTAAAGCCGGGGTGTTTATGCTCCATAGGAATAGCATCCCCGAGCTCTTTTTCGGAAACCACCTTTGCAATCACTTTTGCTTTCATTTTGTCCTTGATACCTGCATTCTCATCAGGTTTTCTTAAAAATGGTGGAGAATACGGTTCATCCGCTTCTGTATTGCCGGACAGAATTTCATCACAAAGAATGAAAATTTCAGGGATAAGTGCATGCGGTAGTTCATCTTCGTTATGTCCGGTATAGAAATGACAGTTGTCTCCTACTTTTTCCATAAAAACCTTTAAGTTTTCTTTATAATCGATGAGCGGACGGCATTTTTTAAAAAATAATACTGGCGAATGAATATTTGCTACGGCATCTCCCACCAGGCAGTAGTTTTCTGCTTTATTCCAAAAGCACATACTTCCTTCTGTATGACCTGGAAATGAAATAGCAATCAATGATTTTCCACCTAAATCAAATACTTCACCATCTTTGATATTTTTGTATTCAAAAGATTTTGCCTTTACCATATGCTTTTTGAAATAGGCGGCCCTCTCCTCATTACCCGGTGTTGCCGAAGCTGTACCTAATCGTCCGATCGGTTCAAGTGAGCCATTGTCCATCAAGACCTGATCCTTTTCACTCATATGAATATCATCAAATAATGCTGCTCCACCTGCATGGTCCGGATCACAATGTGTAATCAGACAAATAACCGGTTTATCGGTTATCTCTTTGATTACCTTATCTAAATTACCGCTAAGTCCGTAACCGGTATCAATAAGTGCCGCTTTCTTTTCTCCCACTACCAGATACATTTCGATTTTGACCTGATCTGAAATGTGTTCGGAAATTTGATAAAGAGAGTCGTTGATTTTTTTTGTAGTCATAAGCTCCATGATTCTTACCTCCTTAATATAAATGATTCTAAAAATGTGAAATACGGATTACTTCTCAGGAATCATTTATTTGTTATGTATGATTGATTGTTGTTTTTTTTACTATGACTTTATTTTATATTGATTTTATGAATTTGGAAATTAACAAAAAAATAAAAATGTATTTACATTTTGATAAAAATGTCAAGAGTCAAAAAAGGTAGTTATCACTAAGTCATTTTATATGAATCGATGATAACTACCCCTTTGGAATTTGTTAAAGCAGACCGATGTATTTAAATAGTTTAAACCACTGCTGGAAAAAGAAATCAGAGTCAAATGTGTTTTCCTCGTAGCTCATAAGCATATACTGCATTCCTGCAGCTGCCAGGAAATCAATATAAAACTCATTTTCTTTTCCGTTTGAGATAGGGAGTTTTATCTCGTTGGTACAATTTTTGAATAATGATTCGATAAAATTACGCATACGCTTATAGATAATATGTTCGGTTTCTTTTCTATGATTGGAATCCAGAAAAACTTCAATGCATCGGATACTTTGAAGAGACTGGTATATAAATATCTTTTGGATTTCTTCTTCATTGTAGTTCGATTGTTTGAAATTCTGGACGAGTATTTCCTGCCTTTTTTCAAGACCATATTCTAAAACATCAAAGATATCCTGATAATAATAATAAAAAATCTGGCGGGATATACCGCAGGCTTCAATCAACTGTTTTACGGATATTTTTTGAGATGGATTCTTATCTAACAGTTCAAAGAGTGTATTTGCAATCATTGATTTTGTGTCCTTATGCATGGATGTTTCCTCCTACGGTATATATTTACAGTCACATTTTATTTATTATAAATAATTTGCAGTTTGATTTCAACATTGGTTCGACTGTTTTACTGATAACTTGTAACAGTTGTTACAGTTCACTCGTTAGCCAGTAAATAGTAACTGAACTGTAATGAGTATTGAGCAAAAACCTATTATATGCTTGACAATTCAATTTATCTGCGTTATATCAAATCTGTTAGCACTCGGTATAAATGAGTGCTAACAATGACGAGTGGCATGGTTTATTTTTATCATAGCTGTGATAATGATTTTTCGTTATCGGTCTCGTAGAATCGATTGTGTAAGTAGATAGGAGGAAATCACTATGATAACAATACCTTTTTATAATTTATTGATCCTTCCGGATGT
>CAJOPP010000270.1 GCA_905236365.1 uncultured Lachnospiraceae bacterium | reverse complement strand
GGAGTGTAAATCGGGAATATGAAAAAACAGTGTTAGTTGTAACACATGATCAGGAGATTGCAAAAGAAGCGGATTATTGTATTCAGATTGAGGATGGGAGTATCCTTTGAATGATGAAAAAACGGGCCGGAATCTGTGTATTCATGTTTGCATGAAATACATGGATTCCGACCCGTTTTGAGTTGCTATAGGATGGAACGATAAGACTACTACCTGAATCCGTGAACCTAAATAAAATGTATATCCATTATATGCTGTAATATCAACAGATTTCATGCCTTTATTGTCGACTTTTTCGTCATAACCCAGTGGGTTAAGTTAAATTATGCGATTTTTAGATGCATTTCATCGTTAAATTCTGTATAATAATTCCATCATTAATAGGTTGGAGGCATTGTCATGAAAACAATACATGTAGAGTTTAGCGATGAACGTTTAATCACACCAAGTGGTCTGGTCTTTGTAGGACAGATACTCGGAAAAAGTAACTTCATTAAGAAGATCAACCGGGCTCTCATTTCAAAGGAATACCTGCAAAAACAGATCAAGAACGGTGATGTTCTGCTGACCTATATTGGCATTCTCTGCCAGGGAAAGCCGCAATATGAGTCTGTTCGTGAAATGATGGACGATCCTGATTATTACAAGTATGCTCTCGGAATTGTATATGCCATTCCCTCTGCAGAAACTTTACGCCAGAGGTTTGATATGATCGGAGATACACTTCGTAAGGATATTCAGCAGGCAAACATTGATGTGCTTCAGGAAATGAACATAGAGCCTTCTGCTCTGGACAACGGTTATGTTCTCGTTGATATTGATGTGACTCCGTTCGATAATTCAAAATCAAACAAGGAAGGTGTTTCCCGTACATATAAAAGATTCGACGGTTATGCACCCATCATGGCCTATATAGGCACGGAAGGCTACCTTGTTAATCTTGAACTCCGGGTCGGGAAACAGCATTGTCAAAAGGACACCCCGATTTTTTAAGGGAGACCATAGAGCTTTGCAGACAACTGACCGATAAGCCTCTGCTGATTCGCCTTGATTCAGGAAATGACGCATCCGACAACATAGGAATCTTTATGGAAGAAAGCTACAAATATAACAATGTCTCTTTTATCATAAAGAGAAATCCACGACATGAAAGTAAACAGGACTGGCTAAACTCAGTAAAAGACTGTTGTACAAATATTCAACGTCCGCGTGACGGGAAGACTGTTTACACAGGACAGACTTTCCGGGATGTAACCTATTCACTGCCGGATAAAACAGAGAAAACGGTTGGTATCCGTATGATATACGAGATCACGGAATGGACGATTGACAAGCTTCGCACGTGTCGCCTGAATGCACATAAAATATGCATTTCCACTCAGTCAGGCTGAACGTTCCAGTAAGCCCATAAGATGAGAATCGTGTTCAGCAAGGGCTCCCACGATTCTCATGGTCTTACTTCCACAGTCTGAATTTGTTTCAATGCTATATTGTATGTGCAACTTGACGAATATACTTTGTGAAGCATAGTTTTGCCCACGACATCATGACATTGCGTCTGAACAGTAACGGTATTTTTGTATATTCACAAATAATTTGGGTTTAGTAATTGACAGAGTTAAATACTGGTGCTATAATCCCCTATGTATAACATACAAAACTTATAGGTTATATCGGAATGCTGGACAATCTATAAAGTAATAGAATGGAGAGTATGTTTCTACAGGAGTGAAAGAAATAAATAAAGGGAAGGAAGAATTGGCAAACATATTTTCACTCTTTAACGTTTGCACTTTGGATGAGCAGTTCGGTCTGCTTATCTGAGACAAGGTATTTGAATATGAATAGAAAAAGATGGATTACATTGTGTATGATTGTGGCACTTGCATTTTCGCTTGTTGCATGTGGAGAGAGTGGAGGTGACAAAGCAAGTGGGAATGCAGATTCCCAGACGATTAAGATTGCATATTTACCAATCACCCATTCATTGGCAGTTTTGGAGGAAGTGAAGGAATTACAGGCAGAGGATGGTATACAGATTGAACTTGTAAAATATGGTTCTTGGCCAGAATTACTAGATGCACTGAATACGAATAGAGTGGATGGTGCTTCTGTATTGATTGAGCTTGCGATGAAGTCGAAGCAGGAGGGAATTGGACTCAAAGCAGTTGCATTGGGGCACAAGGATGGAAATGTGCTGATTGTATCTAATGACATTGACAAGGTAGAAGATTTAAAGGGAAAGACTTTTGCGATTCCACATAGACAGTCTTCTCATAATATTTTATTAAACGATGCGCTTGCAAAGGGAGGACTTACAGTTGATGATATTAATATTACGGAGTTGGCTCCAACAGAGATGCCGTCTGCTCTTGCTAGTGGAACGATTGATGGTTATTGTGTTGCAGAACCTTTTGGAGCAATGGGAGTCTCTCTTGGTGCAGGTAAAGTTCTGTATTCATCGGAGGAACTTTGGGAGGATTCTTTGTGCTGTGGACTTGTGTTGACAGATCAGTTTATTGAGGAACATCCGGACGAGACAAAGCAGTTTGTAGAAGGTTATAAGAAAGCAGGTGCTAATCTCAACAAGGAGAAAGCAAAGGAAGTAGCCAAAGAATATTTGAATCAGACGGATGAAGTATTGGATATTTCTCTTCAGTGGATTTCCTATGATAATCTGGATATTACAAAAGAAACTTATGATACTTTAGTGGAAAAAGTAAAGGCATATGGATTGTCTGATACGCCCCCAAGCTATGAAGAATTTGTATTACAATGAGCAGTGTACTTGCTCCATGCTTGAATGGAAACAATTATAAGGCGAATGCCGAACAGAGAAGCAAAGTTGCTATACAATAAGAAATAATAGAAGAGGTAAAGGATGATGAAAAGATTACTATCTATAAAAAATGTGATTGTATCACTTGCAATACTGATTGGAGTTTGGCAGATACTGTTTGTTGTCAGTGATTTTAGCCCAACCTTGTTTCCGTCCCCTCTACAGGCATTTTGGGCGTTGGTGGATATGTGTGTTGATGGAACATTGTTTACCAATATCGCGACAAGTATGTATCGTTTTGCAATAGGATATATCAGTTCGATTGTGGTTGCAGTAATTTTGGGATTGATTCTTGGCAGATTACCGGGTATATTTAAGTATGTGAATCCGACGGTGCAGTTATTGCGTCCAATTTCGCCGACAGCATGGATGCCTTTTATTGTGCTTTTATTTGGCATTGGAGATGTACCTGCAATTGTGATTATATTTATAGCTGCTTTTTTCCCGGTTTTGTTGTCTACAGTTGCAGCAGTCGGGAATATTGACCCGATTTATCTCAAAGTTTCTAAAAATTTTGGAATACGGCAGCCACAGCTTATGTGGAAGGTGATCTTTCCTGCGGCATTTCCGCAGATTGCCAATGGTGTTCATCTTGCCTTGGGGACAGCCTGGATTTTTCTGGTAGCAGGTGAGATGGTGGGAGCACAGTCTGGACTTGGATATCAGATTATTGATGCCAGGAATAATGTACGTGCAGATATTCTTCTTGCCACTATTATTGTGATTGGATTGATTGGCCTTTTGCTCGATACATTGTTAAAAATAATCGAAAAGAAGGTTTTGAAAGCGTGGGGAGGTGTAAAATAATGCAGATAGAGATCAAGGAAGCAGGAAAGACATATATAGAAAATGGACAGGAGTTTACCGCGTTAGAAGGGGTGAATCTGAACATTGAAAAAGGAGAGTTTATCTGCTTGTTGGGACCTTCTGGTTGTGGAAAGAGCACTTTGTTGAATGCGATTGCAGGTTTTGATCCGGTAAATTGTGGAAGTATCAAGATTGATGGTGAAGAAGTGAAAGAACCTTCTACAAGGAACGTGACTATTTTTCAAAACTACGGATTGTTGCCATGGAGAACAGTTTTGAGTAATGTTGAACTTGGATTGGAACCAATGAAAATACCCAAAGAGGAACGAAGGAGTATTGCGGAGAATTATATCAAATTGGTAGGGCTTATGGAGTTCAAAGACTCCTACCCAAGGCAACTTTCCGGGGGCATGCAACAAAGAGTAGCAATTGCAAGAGCATTAGCAGTGGATCCGGATATTTTATTTATGGATGAGCCTTTTGGTGCATTAGATGCCATTACAAGAATGAAACTTCAGGATGATATTTTAGAGATTTGTAAAAATGAAAAGAAAACGATTATATTTGTAACGCATGATATTGAAGAGGCAGTTTTCCTTGCTGACCGTATTGTAGTCATGACACCGAATCCAGGTAAGGTTAAGAGTGTGGTGAATGTGCCGCTTACTCATTATCGGGATCGCACAAGTGCAGATTTTTTATTGGTACGTGATAAGATTTTTGAACTGTTTAATTTGAAGTCGGATACATATATTGAATACAATATATAACAAGGAGGAGCAGTATGGATACACACACATTTGAACATACGCACGATCATAGTCAGGAGGATGATTACAATTGTACTCATGATCATAGCCATGATCATGGACCTGCACATATTCATTCACATCGGAATCTCATTGGTTTTGACGAGCATGGAATACCCACTGTGATTTTGAAGGCGGATCATCAGGAAGGGGAGGAAGAAGATCCACAGGCATTTATCAAGGACTATATGAATGCAGTGAATGAGTACAGAAAGACGTTTCCGAGCAAACAGGATGTAATCGAGCAAACACCAGATCCGGCGGTAAGAGAAATGATGCTTAGGATGGAACAGCTCGGGATTGATACTGCGTTTGACCGGTTCGATGCCCAAAAGCCACAGTGTAATTTTGGGTTGGCAGGAATCTGTTGTAAGATTTGTAATATGGGTCCGTGTCGAATTACAGCAAAGACTCCGAAAGGGATATGCGGTGCAGATGCAGATTTGATTGTGGCAAGGAATCTTTTGCGTTCCGCAGCTGCTGGAGCTGCGCAACATGGAATGCATGCAAGAGAAGTAATGCTTGCGTTAAAATGGGCTGCAGAAGGTAAGTTAGATGTTCCAATCTTAGGGGAACAGAAGATTAGAAGTACTGCGGAAGCTTTTGGAATCAAGCAAAAGAACCGACAGCTCAAAAATGTTGCAAAGGATTTGGCAGATGCACTTTTGGAAGATTTGTCAAGAACAGTACCGGATGAGTATAAGACAATTTCGGCTTGTGCAGTACCGGAACGACAGGAAGTATGGAAGGAATTGGATATTTTGCCAATCAGTGCATATCATGAAGTGTTTGAGGCGTATCATAAGTCCGGTTGTGCAACGGATGGTGATTGGAGAAGCATTATGCAACAATTTTTGCGTTGTGGTCTTGCGTTTACATTCTCTGGTGTTGTAGGTGCGTCCATTGCTACCGATTCCCTGTTTGGAGTTGGGGATAGGGTAACTTCTAAAGTTAATATCGGTGCATTGGAAAAAGGGTATGTCAATATCGCTGTTCATGGACATCTTCCACTACTTGTCAGCCAGATTGTGGAAGCAGGAAAGCGGGAAGATTTGGTGGAGCTTGCCAAATCCAAAGGAGCAAAGGGAATCCGTTTCTATGGAATTTGTTGTTCCGGTTTATCTGCAATGTATCGGTATAGTGGTGTGATTCCTCTGTCCAATGCGGTATCGGCTGAACTGGTTTTGGGAACCGGGGCATTAGACTTATGGGTTGCGG
>CAJOPP010000269.1 GCA_905236365.1 uncultured Lachnospiraceae bacterium | reverse complement strand
TATGTCAGCATAGCTGACGCAAATCCCGCGCCAAGACTCGCGAGCGGGTCTTGAAGATTGTATAGGGAGAAAAGATAGTTCAATACCAGGAGACGGGAAGTCATTCCTAAAAGTGAATGATAAATTGGGGTTGTAGCAAGTGACAAGATACAGAAGGCAAACAGATCTTTTATAGTAAAGGAGGAAAAAATGAGGATTTGGAAACGGGGCATGGCGTATATGCTCACATTGAGTACTGTAGTGTCTATGAGTATCCCACAGGGTGTACAGGCAGCATCAGGAGACGCAAAAGGAGTGACAGTTCCTTGGAAAGCAGGTAGCACGATTGATTGTGGAAAAGCATACAATGCGATTCAGAAAAATCAGAAATATTTTTCTGGAGATGAGTGGAAAGGAACCGGAAACAATGTAAATGTAGTAGAGGTGAACCGTGAGGAAGCACACTCATCCGAAACGATTCCATACGATAGTGTGGATAAGGCGATTGAAGGTGCGGTGGATTACAATCCGGAGATTTCAAAGTACTATAAGCTGCTCACTGGTGAAGAAAATGATTGGCAGCTTGCAGTCTATAAAAATATGAATGATGCGGATCAGAATGCAAAAGATTTCTATAAACCGGATTACAATATGGATCAGGCTCCGAAGTATACCGGTAATAATCAGGTAGGAACCTGGAATACAGCTTATTATGGCGGGTTCAAGAAAGTAACCTTGCCGGCAAGTTGGCAGACACAGGGGTTTGATTTTCCAATCTATGTGAATATGGAGTATCCGTGGCCGGGGAAATATGGCAATGCAGGAAACAATGGCTGGGGAAATAATGCCAATATTCCTTTTGCTCCAACGGTGACAAATCCGGTAGGACTTTATCGGTATTATCTGGATGTAGACGAAGATTGGATGACAGAGAATCGAAAGGTATTCCTTTCTTTTCAGGGCGTTGAATCGGCCATGTATTTATACGTGAATGGTCATGAAGTCGGATATAGCGAGGATACCTTTGATGCGGCAGATTTTGATATTACACCATTTTTGAATGCAGACGGTAAACGGAATCTGATAGCAGTGAAGGTTATCCGCTGGTGTGAAGGAAGTTTTCTTGAGGATCAGGATTTCTTAAGATTGGCAGGAATCTTTCGGGATGTTTATGCATACTCTACACCATCTACCTATCTCGAAGATTATAAAGTAGAAACAGATTTGGTAGATAATTATAAGAACTGTGAATTGAAGGTGGATGTAGATCTGAAAAACATGAGTTTACAAGACGCAGGAAATGATCTTGCTGTCGATGTTCGGTTATTTGATGACAGTGGAAAGGAAGTCTATACAGCCGGGCAACCGCTACAGGGTAATTTTAATAATGTGGGAAGCGGGCAAAAGTCAACGGTTACCTTGAACCGTAAATTGGATAATCCGCATTTATGGTCAGATGAGGATCCATATCTTTACACAATGGTGCTTTCCCTGTATAACAGGCAGTCCGGTACATACTATGAGAGTATCAGTCAGCAGCTGGGTATTAGGGAGATAGAGTTTACGAAGACAGTCGTTGATGGCAATTACAATAATCAGACTGGAGAATATCAAGCAGTTAAGCTGAATGGTAAGACATTCAAATTCAGAGGTACGAACCGTCATGACGTGGATCCGCAAACAGGGCGTTATGTCTCTCATGAAATGTATGAGAAAGATATTACGTTGATGAAACAGTTCAATATCAATGCAATTCGAACCTCTCATTATCCGGATGATAAATATATGTATTATCTTTGTGATAAGTACGGAGTGTTTGTTTTGGCAGAGTGTAATATAGAAAGTCATGGTGCAGCCAAGGAGGTTATGGATAACCAGCAGAAGATGTTTCAGACATCCATTGTGGACAGAGTTTCCACCCATATGAATACAGAGAAGAACAGAACCTCTATTTTGGCATGGTCTTTCGGTAACGAAAGTGAAAATTCTCCGGATACGAAATTGATTCAGTGGGTGGTCAACAATGTCATGAAGCCAATTGACCATACCCGTCCAATGCACTATTGTGGTCTGGGCGGAGAAGGTGGTGTGGATATTCAGAGTACAATGTACAATTCAGTACAAGGTGACTGGCAGCGTGTGAACGGATGGCACCATATGCCATATGTCCAGTG
>CAJOPP010000268.1 GCA_905236365.1 uncultured Lachnospiraceae bacterium | reverse complement strand
AGTTAATGTCATAATTCCTATCAGGATCAATGCCAGTATTTTTTTCATAGATTATACCATTCCTTTCTTTTTATCGGATTCTAACCTTGGGAACTCCTCTGTCAACAAAACATCGCCACAGAACTCGTTAAGTCATCAGATACATCCGTATTGGTCTTAACTGCTAAGCTGATATCGGAGATTTCACCGACAATCTCCTGTGAACTCCTCGCTGACACCGCAATCGCTCTGGACGATTCTTCGATAGATTCTGAAATGGCATTAATACCTTCCAGCATCTCATCCATTGTCTTTGAAAGCATGTCCGCCTTTTCCGTAAAATCTTGCACCATATCAGAAACGATTTGGGAAGTATGCATATAATCGTCTCCCAAATTACCGAACGTGTCATAATCAGAGAGAATGGTGGTGTTGATGAAATCTATCACGCGGGTAGCATTATCCGAAAGCGCTTTTACTGCATCGGTGACCTCAACGGAAATACTCTGAATATCCGCTGCAGTTTGATGAGAATTTGCCGCCAACATGCCAATCTCTTCCGCCACCACGGCAAACCCTCGTCCGGCTTCTCCTGCTCTGGCTGCCTCTATGGAAGCGTTTAAGGACAATAGATTTGTGTTGGTCGCGATGTCCATAATGTTTTTGGTCAAATTATTAATCTGCGATACCTTTTCGGAATCGCGCACTGACTGCTCCAGGGTAGCAGACAGCTCTTCCACTTTCGCTCTTGCGCCATCTTTTCTGGATATCGTATCTGCTTTTATAGTAGTCGCACTCTCTTTAATCTTGCCCGCCGTATCAAGACCATCGACGGCTCCTCTCCGAATATCCTCGGTGGCTTTGTCGACTTCTTCCATCCGGCGATTCAGATCTTGCGTTACGCCTGATACGGAATCCATTGTTGCTGACAACTCCTCCATCGCAGCAGAGGAGTTCATGATATTATTGGATACCTCCCCTATGCGGTCGGAAACATCCGTAGAGGATTTTTCAAGTACAACCGTACCTTCTTTGACCTTGTCAATAATTCTCTGCATAGTATCCATAAAAGAGTTAATTCCTCCGACTATGAGCCCAACCTCGTTTTTCGTTTTCGTCTGCAAACGCTTGGACAAATCACCCTTTCCATTATCGATTGCGCTTACAATCTCTCCAATTTCATTTGTAATGGATTTTATCTTATTGGTGATGCCAAATTGCACTACCAACATAGAGACAATTATCAGCAAAGCCACAATCAATGTCATGATGAGCGTTACACTAACCATGCCCGCGATCCTGCTCTCGATAGCCGGGCTGACACGATCCACCACCACAATGACATCATCTTCCATCACTTTGATGGAAGTTTGAGCAGCAAGAAGGTCTGACTGGTACTGTCCGTCCAGCATTTCAAACGCAGCATCATATTTTCCCGCCTCAACCAGATCCAAAATGGAAAAAACATCCTGAAAATATGCTTCCAATTTACTCGAAGCATCTTCCACCGCTGCTTCTCCGGGTGAAAACATCTCCCAAAGCGAGTTCTCTCGAAGATAGGCTTCCTGTTTCGCAAGCTTTCCATAAAGTCCCTCTATCTCCAATCTGTAATTTGATGCATTTCTCTTCTTAATGGAGTCAGAGGTATCCGGCTGGGTGCAGATCCTGGCCAAGCCGGATACATCTGACACCGCAGTGCTCACATTTGCTTTCATATCACCCAAAGTAAGTAAGGTTTCCGAAGATAAATCCAATGCATCAACCGAATAATTCTTAATCTCACTCATTGACTTGAGTGTAAATACAGAAAATAGGATAAACATTGCCAAAAGGAACACATAAATAAATGTAATCTGAAAACTGATGGTTTTGTAAAACGCAATACTGTTTGTAGCAGATTTCTTCTTGTCTTTCATTTTGTCATCCTCATATGCTTTGTTAACAGTTACCTTACCGGAATGCCGAATCGATAGAATACGGCTTCAATGTATTTTGCAACAATTTGTTCTTGGTGCAACAATTATAAAACTATTATAATTGATTCCTGTAAATATTGCAACTTTTTGGGCCGATAGAATTTTCATTCACAGGTGTTCGTCTATATATTGAATAAACGGTTTTTTTCTGACCTCCTCCTGATTGGTTTGATACCAGTCAAAGCACTCTTTTAACCCCTCTTTCAAATCGGTCAGGCCATCGATCAAATCCTTCTGCTTGTTAACATCCAAACAGTATTCATAATCATAAAAGCTGAAGTAATCGCGCTGTGGTGTATCTTCATAGACACTTACGAATTCCGGTCTTTTATCAGCACATTCATAGCAAGCTTGAACCCACTGTCTGACCGTTACCGATCGGTCGTTTCCGACGTTGCAGATATGCTCGGAGGGTTTGGTTTCCATGATCTTTTCGATGATCCTGCACAGATCTTTTACATGGAAAAACTGCAGCTTCATCTCTCCGTCGCGGGGAAGATAGAACTTGCGGTCCGCAAGGGCACAATCGAAAACAAAAGCTTCCCTGTAAACATTATTCATAGGACCGTATAAATACGGTGGGCGAAGTATATAACCATCCGGTATCTTCTCAAGCAACGTCCTTTCCGCCTCGATCTTATCTGTCCCGTACTTGCCCCAGAATCTGTTTTCTCCCAACCTGGATTCTTCCGTAAAGGGCTGCACTCCGGTCTCAGGATATACGGCGCTTGAGCTGATCATAATGTATGTACCGAACTTTCCGAGTGCGTCGGTCAGATCCTTAATATCCTCTCCGTTGTAAGCTGTGACATCGATTATCGCGTCAAATTCAAGCTCCGACAGCTTATCACCGATATCATGTCGGTCCGCTTCAATGAGCGTCACCCCCCGGACCTGTGGTCTGCTGCCACGATTCAGGACATAAACATCATACCCTTGTCCGACAAAAAACTCTGCCGTAAATTTGCTTACAAAAACAGTTCCACCGGTTATAAGAATTCTTTTCATGCTTTTATTCTCTCCCTTTTTCAGCACCCTTGGGCGGTTCTCATTGGCTCGTCAGATAATCCTCCACAATACTTTTGTATTCCGCAACTTTCTGCGCCTTTCGTATTTTTTTAATTATCTGCTTGTCTGTATGGAACTGCATACTCCAATATGTCCAAAGTTCCTTCATTTTAAAAAGAACCGGCTGATCTCCCGGCATGACTGTCTGATAATCCGCTAACAACTGATCATGAAAAGCATGGACATGGATCTTCCAAAGAAAAAGAGAACGGCTCCGATGGCAACACCATAGGAAACACCCATGAATACCCCTTGTCTGACACCTTT
>CAJOPP010000267.1 GCA_905236365.1 uncultured Lachnospiraceae bacterium | reverse complement strand
TCTGTTACCTATGGTACTAATAACCATGGAAACAGTTGGGCTGATTATTTAGGAGATAAATACGGTGATGAAGTGATCATAAGAAAGCGTGCTCTTTCGGGAACAACACTGGTAAATACCGAGCGAGAGAGCTATATTGGACGTATGTTAACAGAAATCAATAAAAACGCAAAGATTGATCACCTGATTGTGCAGCTTTCGACAAATGATAGTGGATGGGGTCTTCCTTTGGGAACATTGGGTGCTCAGGATGAATTTAGAAGTGAGGCTTTTGATAACAGAATTGACAAATATGGCAAGAAGGATAGTAGAGAAATTATCAATGGCATGGAGTTTATCATTGCGTATGCAAAAGAAACGTGGGGATGCAAAGTTACTTTCTGGTCCGGACCTAATAACGGCAGAGAGTCATATGATAAAATGGAGGATGCTTTGGTAAATAAGATTTTGCCAAAATGGGAGAAAAAGGGCATGGGTGTCATTGACTACTATAGCTTCTGGTTTCCGGAAAAAGGTGTGGTAATCAATGATGATATGGTGCATCCATATCAGGCAGGATACAAGCAAATGGTTCCTGATGCGTACAAATATTTTTGCGATTTTGATGCAAAGATTGCTTCAAAATATATTGACGAGATAGGAAACGTTACTGTAGATGACAACTGTGGAGAGCGGATTGCCCGTGCAAGAGATGCTTATCAGTATATGGTAAAAGGGGCAAGAGAGAACGTTAAGAATTATAATAAACTGTTAGAAGCGGAAGAAAAATATAAAGCATTATTTAATGAAGTCAGAAAAATTGATAACGCCTCCGAAGTAAGTGTTATTTCCGGGCCACAGGGTACTGCGGATGAGAATTATGACAAATTGTTTGACGGCAAGATCGCTACAAAATCCGCAACCGGTAATCATATGACATCACCATTTATTTGGAAGGTAGACAAACCAATTGCTTTAAAATATTATGCATTAACAACGGCAAATGACAATGATGTGTGGACAGGACGTAATCCAAAATCATGGAAGCTGTATGGAAGCAATGAAGTTGATGCAAATGGAAATGGAACATGGACAGAGATTGCATCTGTAAATAATGACACTTATCTTAAAGATGAAAGACATTATCAGGTATTTTATACAGTTGAAAATCCACAGCAATACAGTTATTACAAGTGGGAATTTCCGAAACAGGATGTACCGTTTTTCCAGATGTCGGAGTTTACAATGTATGCTGATATAAAAGAAGAGTTGGATAGAGCAGCTGCTGCAAAGGTTGATACATTGATTAGCAGAGTTGCACTGTTGATTTCGTATAATCAAAAAGCGAATATAACTGAAGCAAAGAATGCTTATAATCAGTTAACCGATTCACAAAAATCCTATGTTACATTATATGATCGGTTATTAGCAGCAGAGAATGATATAGAAAAATTAAAAGATGCAAATGCATACATATTAAATATGAATGATGATACCTTTAATGCAGACATTACGGACGGCGTGATCATGTTATACGATGAAGATTCACCGGTAAACTATGCTTTTGAAGGTGGATTCCGTGTTCCGGATGAGAATGATAAAATCAACACTGTTCTGTCTGGAAATGCTCAATTTACAATTGCATTATGGGTAAAGCCGGAGGACTTAAAGCCTGATAATACATTTGTTATGAAAGGGGATAATCAGGTCAGTCTGAAGACAACAGGTAAAGGACTGGAATATTATATTTATGATAATGGATGGAAAACGGTAGATGTTTCTTTTGAAAATGCCGGATTTGTGGAAAAACAATGGAATTATCTGGTAGCGACCTATGATGGAACAATGATGAAGTTATATGTTAATGGAAAGAAAGTTGGCGATAAAGAGATTCAGGCAACGATTAATTCCGGTACGGATCCGTTAGGAGTTGGACAAAATTATGCACCGAATAATGAATTTAGAAAATTGCGGGGCTCAATGGCATCTGTCCATATATACGATCATGCAATTACAGATGATGTGATTGCAAATCAGTATAAGGCTGATACAGGTAATGGAGAGGCTGTGTTAAATGACAGATCAGAGGGAGTTGTGTTCTGGTACGATGCTGACAAATACAAAATCGTATACAGCAATGGAGATGTAGAATACAGTGAGGGTGCAAAGGCAAAAATTGATGCACTTGCGGCTCAAGAAGTTATTGAAATAATTGATGGAATTGGAGAGGTTTCGTTAAATAAAGCGGAAGTGATTCAAAGTGCAAGAAATCGTTATGATAAGTTGTCGGCGGATCAGAAGAATCTGGTAACAAATTATGGTGTGTTGGAACAGGCAGAAGCAAAATTACAGTCTTTAAGATTAGAAGAAAACAATAAGGGTGATGAAGAAAATCCGCAACCTGATAATCAGCAGAAAGATGAAACACAAAATGACGGAGAAACCCAACAAGGTGAAATACAGATTGGTGGAAATACCCAGCAGGGTGAAGAACAGAATAACGGAAATACCCAGCAGGGTGGAACACAAAATGATGGAAATACCCAGCAAAATGGAACGCAGACTGGCGGTAATACCCAGCAGGGTGTAGAACAGAATGACGGAAATACCCAGCAGGGCAATACACAGAATGATGGAAACACCCAGCCGGATGGAACACCGATTGTAGACAATCCACAATCGGGTGGAACACAGACTGGCGGTAATGCCCAGTCGGATGAAACACAGAACGGGGCAGATACCCAACAGGGTGGAGCACAGACCGGAAATGGCACGCAGACTGGCGGGGACATACAACCGGGTGGAATACAGATTGGTGGAAATACCCAGCAGGGTGGAAC
>CAJOPP010000266.1 GCA_905236365.1 uncultured Lachnospiraceae bacterium | reverse complement strand
CTCGGTGACTGTTTACTGGCTAACGATTGAACTGTAACCTCATTCCGGTATAACCGATACTGGTACAATTTACGTTATTGACACGCTGCCCGCAGCAAGTACAGGCAACTCACTGCTGAAGTGTAAGCGAATAGAACCTCAGCTCACAAAATGTCCATCTGGTGCAAAATAATAAGATATTCCATTTATCGTCTGCAATCCCCGTAACATGACACCTTTTTTGTTAAAATAATACGTCTCATTTTTTATCTTTTTCCATCCGGTTTGCATGACACCCTTTTTATTGAAATAATAAGTCTTCTTTTTTATCTTTTTCCATCCGGTTTGCATAACACCCTTTTTATTAAAATAGTACATTTTCTTTTTTATCTTTTTAAAACCAGACTGCATAACGCCTTTTTTGTTAAAATAGTACGTTTTCTTTTTTATTTTCTGAAAACCGGTTTGCAAGACGCCACTCTTGCTGAAATAATACGTCTTTTTCTTGATCTTTTGAAAACCGGTCTGCAGGATACCATTGTTATCAAAATAATATCGATTGCCACTGATTGTCTGCCATCCTGTCACCATATCTCCGTTATCTTTGAAATAATACTGATTTCCATTCACTTTCTGCCAACCGGTCAGCATAATACCATCTTCATTCAAATATCGCATCTTACCATTTACACTCTGCCAGCCAACTGCAATCATAATGCCTTTTTCATTAAAATAATACTGATTTCCATCTATAGTCTGCCAGCCGGTCACATAAATTCCATCTTTATTGAAATAATAACGATTTCCCTTAATAGATTGCCAACCGGTCACTTTCGTTCCGTTGCTTCCAAGATAGTAAGTCTTCCCATCAATCGGATAAAATTGATTGACAATCTTCTTGCCATCTTCATAGTAAACAGTATCTCCATGTTCGTCAACAATTGCACCCACTAATAACAGTCGAATCTGATATGTTCCAACAATTCCTTCGTAAGACTCCGCTTTGATGGTAACATTACCCGGTCCAACGGGTCTTACTCTACCATTAATATCAACTACTGCAATCGACGGATCACTGCTCGTCCAGCGTTTTATCCTTCTGTCAGTGGCATTTTCCGGCAAAACAGTTGCAACAAGATCTACATCCTTACTAACCAGCTTTCCATCCTGCATCCTAAAGTAGATAGTATCCTCTCCGCTAACAGTAACTGACTGAACCGGAATATAAAACAGTTCCATCGGCACCTTATATGTCTGAATCATCTGCTCTGTATTCTTCCGATATCTTGTAGCATAATAAAGTATATTATCCTTATAAGTAATTCCATATATTAATTCATCACCCTGTAATTCCGGCAAATATAATTCACTTTGCTGATTTGTTTTCAGATTATATAAATACAATGTGCTACAGTCGTTAAATAAAATATACGGATCTGCCAGAGTGATTTTCGAATCATGCTCCTTTTCCCAATAGCCGTCTTCTTTGATATCCAACTGTGCAATTTTTTCAGGGCCTGCCTCAATATCAGCATTTGTATGAATTTTAGCCTTGTATAAGGAACCTTGATCAGCCAGATAATAGAAAACTCCTTTATCATAAAAGATTCCGGTTTCCACATCATTCCAGAACATATCCGCATATCTGGTTCCATCGCAAACGCGATCAGTCTCCACTTTGCCATGTCCCGTTAAATTCTCATCATTTTTTAAGAAATAGCTATGTTTTACATTCCCTAATGTATCCCATGCCGGATCATCCCATGTGCAATCCACATAATAACTTCCGTCACTTAAGGTAATTGTATTCCACAAATGATTCGTATTCGATGCAAATCCTACATTCTGAATCCCGGCGGCTTCTAATAAATACTTATAGGAAAGTGCATATCCCTGGCATACCGCTTGTCCATTTATAAGTGCTCCGTAAATATCATAATCAGAATCCTCAAAAACATTGATATTTCCATCCTGCTTATATTGGATGTTTGCAGCTTCATTGTACCTTGTCGCCAGAATCAGATATTCGTGAATCGCCAGTGCCTTCTCTGCATCATTCATCCCCGGCACAATCACTTCTGACAAGATTTCATCTCTCTTCTGCTGTACTTCCCTTACTAATAAAGCGATCCGATCTTTCAATGGATTGTCATTATTATCCTGATATTCATAAATTCCCTGGCAATATTCAACGATTTCAATGGAATCACCCGTTTTTGCACCCTCTATATAATCTGACGGTAAAACAAACACTTTTGCCTTATAACCATTCCGGATATAAAACAATTCGGGATTGGAATTCACCACATCAGAAATAACCTCTTTGAACTCTTCTCTTGACAATGCAAACTCCGCTACCTGAATCTGCCTTTGCATATTGATCATGCCCTTATATAATGCCTGTGCACATTGTTCTTTCCGGTCTTCCAGCGTAGCATTTCCGTCTGACCTTGCCTTTATCGCCGCCTCCTGTTTAAGTTGCTCCTCTGTTTTTTCTTCATCTTCAACATTTCCGTTTTCCTGTTCTGCTCCATTCTCCTGCTCTGCCAAAAAAGTATTGAGCAACTCAAGATTCTCATCGTCAAAACTGTAATCCGTTTTCGGAATAATAGTTTCCCCCTTTTGAATCAGATTAATCTGTTCATTTTGTAAATCTTCTGTCTGTTCTGCTCTGACATTCCCTTGCATGCCTTCTCCCCCAAATAAAAGACCTGCCATAAGACCTGCTATGATAAATAACGTTCTTTTTCTCATAAAAATACCTCCTGTCAAAAAAATCAACAATAGCCTTTATAAAAAAGGGAACCGTATCCATTAAATAAATATCCATAGTATTTAACAAATATAGTTCCCTTCCTGTATCAATACACTACATCTTTAATTGCCTGAATTGGTTGCTGTTGGTTCTTCCGTACTCTTGTCTTCCGTAAATTCGTCATAGACACCTGTCTCATTGGAAATGGATGCACTGATTCGTTCCACTTCACTTGATGGTGCATATTCTGTATCTTCCGGAAACAAGAAAGAATGTAAATGCTTTACATTGCTCAACAAATCTGCCGGTACAACGACACTTCCCTTTGAGCCAAGGTTTGGAGTTGTATGTGAAAGTGGAAAACCGGTATTGTCTCCCAATGAGTAATCAAACATATCTGATGCCAATTTTAACATCTGTGTTTTTGTCATATTCGTTGCAATCAATGGAAAAACTTCTTCAATTACTTTCTTAATCGTCGATAAATCTGACTCTTTTGCCTTTGCAATCATTGCAGAAACAACAGCACGCTGCCTCTGTGTCCGTTCAAAGTCATTGTTTCCAACCTTACGGATACGTGCATAGGCTATTGCCTGCATTCCGTTCAAAACCTGTTCACCTGATGACCATACTCCTTGTGACGGTATTCCTGTTACTTCAACCTGCTCCTCCAGATTATTGTTCAGGTTATTCAATTCTTTTTCTTTGACATTGATCGTAACACCACCTAATGCATCGATTGCATTGGATAATGCCTTAAAATCAACAGATACATAATCCGTAATATTCAAATCCATATTCTTGTTTAATGTTTCAATGGAGCAAATTGGTCCTCCTAACATATAAGTTTCTGTCACCTTAATATTGGATGGATTATCCGTAGCTGTTTCTAAGAATGCATCCCGGTATACCGATACCAATTTGACTTCCTTGGATTCATTGTTGATACTCGCTATAATAATTGCATCACTGTGGGCAGATCCTTTTTTTGTCATATCTACCTTATCTCTCGTATCCAGACCAAATAATGCGATGGTTGTATATTTATCCTCCATAACTTCCGTTACAGCATCGCTAACATCAATTTCTTTCTTATCTGTTGTATCAATCTGCATTTTATCCATCGTCTTATTTGCAAAAAAAACAAAATATGCAATAATCAATCCAATAAATATCAGCAGTTCTAATACAAGAATAATCGCTATGCGCTTTCCCTTTCTTTTCTTCTGCATTTTGCTCATTTAATATCTTCCTCCTAATCAAAGTACATTATTCCACTGTAACAGATTTTGCCAGATTTCTTGGCTTATCCACATCCAATCCCTTTGCTACTGAAACATAGTAACCAAATAACTGCAATGGTATTACAGCAAGAGACGGTGTAAAACAAGGGTGTGTTTTTGGAATATAAACTGTAAAATCAGAATTATCTTCCATTACATAATTTCCCTTATTGGTGAGCGTAAAGATATAGCCACCTCTGGTTCTCACCTCTACAATGTTACTGATCATCTTTTCATAAAGATCCGGTTGCGTCACCACAGCAACAGTCAGAACACCATCTTCAATCAGCGAAATAGTTCCATGCTTAAGTTCTCCTGCTGCATATGCTTCTGAATGAATATAGGATATCTCCTTAAGCTTCAAGGAGCCCTCTAAGGAAGTTGCATAATCCACTCCTCTTCCCAGGAAAAATACATCCTGTGCGTTAGCATATTTGCTTGCAAACCACTGAATTCTCTCTTTATCCCCTAAAATCTCCTGGATCTTCTCCGGAAGATTCTTTAACTCTTCTAGCATCTCAGCATATTCCTCTGCCGGGATGGTTCCTCTCACGTCACCAAACAACATTGCTAATAAGTACAGTGCAGATAGCTGTGTACTGTATGCTTTTGTTGTAGCAACGGAAATCTCCGGTCCTGCCCATGTATAAATAACATTATCTGCTTCTCTGGCAATGGTTGAACCCACAACATTCACAATCCCTAAAACTTTGACACCCAATTCCTGAGCCTTTCTGAGTGCAGCCAAAGAATCTGCAGTCTCACCGGACTGACTAATGATAATAACAATAGAATCCTTTTCTAAAATCGGATCACGATACCGGAATTCGGATGCAAGATCCACTTCCACCGGAATTCTGGTAAGTTTCTCAATAACGTACTTACTTGTCACACCCACATGATATGCAGACCCACAACCGATAATATAGATACGCTTCAACTTCTGTATCTCTTCTTCTGAAAGTTCTAACTCATCGATAACAATCTTGTCATTTTTGATTCTGGGACTAATCGTATCCAAAACTGCTTTGGGCTGTTCATAAATCTCTTTTAACATAAAGTGCTCATAACCGCCCTTTTCCGCAGCTTCAATGTCCCATTCAACGGTCTTTGTTTCTTTAGAAATTGTCTCTAAATCTTCATTATAGAAAACAATCCCCTCTCTGGAAAGTTCACATATTTCCCGGTTTTCAATAAAATATACTTCTCTTGTATATTTCAAAATTGCCGGTACATCAGACGCAATAAAATTACCCTGTTCCGATTGTCCGACAATCAGCGGAGAATCTTTGCGAACTGCATACATCTTATCCGGATAATCTTTAAAAAGTACTCCCAACGCATAGGAACCCTGTACTCTGTGCATAACCTTCGCAATCGCCTGTAACGGATTTCCCTCATAGTAATAATCCAACAAATGTGCTACAACCTCTGTATCCGTATCCGATACAAATGTATATCCTTTGGCAATCATCTTATCCTTCAACGGCTGATAGTTCTCAATAATCCCATTATGTACCACTGAAATCGTCTTACTCTTATTATAATGGGGATGT
>CAJOPP010000265.1 GCA_905236365.1 uncultured Lachnospiraceae bacterium | reverse complement strand
TCAAATTAGAAGAATATTGACACATTTCAAGAATTTGCATATAATAATAAGCAGTCAAAAGAAATAGGCGTTGAAGAGAAGAGTACATGTGGAAAGTATTTAACAGAGAACCTGGCAAGGTGAGAGCAGGGAAAGACGGAACACATGGAAGATGGTCTTGGAGCTTCTTATGTGAGGGATATCTTATAATGGAAAACCAATGGAAATTTTCTCGTTGGTGAATGATTGATACAGAAGATGGGATATACTAAGCATAAGACGGGTACATCCGTTACAGTGTAAGCTGGTTATGACCAGTTGTTGAGATCGGTACAGTGATGTATCGGTGAATTAAAGTGGTAACGTGAGCGGAGCTCGCCTTTAAGTATTTAAAGGTGAGCTTTTTTTACTTTTATAGGAAACTTCGTCTCCTATAAAGCAAAAACGCTCCGCGGGATGCACACCTCGCGGAGAAGAAGTTAATTGCTTCGCAATACCGCTCGGGTGCGAAAGAGTCGCTTGCGACTCTTTGTTGTGTAATAGGAAATTCCGGCACCGGGCTAAACGAATTATGGCTTTGACGATTTGGCTGGTGATGCCATAGGGCAGTACCACCGTTACATTATGATTTAGGAGGAATAAAAAACATGGCAAAGAAACCATATTACATCACAACGGCGATTGCCTACACATCCGGCAAGCCGCACATTGGTAATACTTATGAGATTGTTCTTGCAGACAGTATTGCAAGATACAAGCGGTTCGAGGGATATGACGTTCGTTTCCAGACCGGAACGGACGAGCATGGACAAAAGATTGAATTAAAAGCAAAAGAAGCCGGGATTACACCAAAGGAATTTGTTGACCAGACTGCAGGGGAAATCAAGCGGATCTGGGATCTTATGAACACATCTTATGACCGGTTTATCCGTACGACCGACGAAGATCATGAAAAACAGATTCAGAAAATCTTTAGGAAATTATATGATCAGGGTGACATTTACAAGGGTGAATATGAGGGACTTTATTGTACACCGTGTGAGTCGTTCTTTACAGAGTCTCAGTTGGTTGATGGAAAATGTCCGGACTGCGGAAGAGAGGTACAACCGGCAAAGGAAGAAGCGTATTTCCTGAGACTGAGTAAATACGAGGGCAGATTGATCGAGTATATCAACGAGCATCCGGAATTTATTCAGCCGGAATCCCGCAAGAATGAGATGATGAACAACTTCCTGTTGCCGGGACTTCAGGATCTTTGTGTATCCCGTACGTCTTTTAAGTGGGGAATTCCGGTAGACTTTGATCCGGATCATGTTGTTTATGTGTGGATTGATGCACTTTCGAACTATATTACGGGTCTTGGTTTTGATATGGATGGCAATCACGATGAGTTGTACCAAAAATACTGGCCATGTGATCTGCACCTGATTGGTAAAGATATCCTGCGGTTTCATACCATTTACTGGCCAATCATGCTGATGGCATTGGATATTCCGTTGCCAAAACAGGTATTTGGTCACCCTTGGCTGATTCAGAGTGATGGTAAGATGAGTAAGTCAAAAGGAAATGTAATCTATGCCGATGATCTGGTAGAAATGTTTGGCGTGGATGCAGTCCGCTATTTCGTGCTGCATGAGATGCCGTTTGAAAATGACGGTGTGATTTCATGGGAGCTGTTGGTGGAACGTCTCAATTCTGATCTTGCCAACACCCTTGGTAATCTTGTAAACCGTACGATTTCCATGTCAAATAAGTATTTTGACGGAGAGGTGAACAACAAGGGGGTTGCTGATGATGTGGATCAGGAATTGATCGCTTATGCAACCGATACAAAGGATCGGGTTGCAAAGGCAATGGATCGTCTCCGTGTTGCAGATGCCATGACCGAGATTTTCAATCTGTTCAAGCGTTGCAACAAATATATTGATGAGACAATGCCTTGGGCACTGGCAAAGGAAGAGGACAAGCAAGATCGTCTGGCTACGGTTCTTTACAATCTGGTAGAGAGCATTGCAATTGGAGCTACCCTGCTTGAGTCCTTCATGCCGGAGACATCCGAGAAGATACTTGCCCAGTTAAATGCATCTAAGCGCAGCATAGAAGAGCTGGGAGAATTTGGAAAATACCAGTCCGGAACAAAGGTAACTGAGAAACCGGAAATTCTGTTTGCAAGACTGGATATCAACGAGGTAATGGAAAAGGTGGAGGCGTTGCAGGCTGCCAACCGGCCGGCAGATGAGAATCCGGGAATCGACATTGAGAAGAAGACAGAAATTACCATTGATGACTTTGATAAGATTCAGCTTCAGATCGGAGAGATCATTGCCTGTGAAGAGGTTAAAAAATCCAAGAAATTACTCTGCTCCCAGGTAAAGATCGGAAGTGAAGTCAGACAGATTGTATCCGGTATCAAGGCATACTATTCTCCAGAGGAGATGGTAGGCAAGAAGGTTGTTGTCGTGACGAACTTAAAACCTGCGAAACTGGCAGGCATTGAGTCTCAGGGAATGATTCTCTGTGCAGAAGATGATAAGGGAAATCTTGCACTTGTGACGACAGAAAAGGATATGCCGCATGGGGCAGAAATCTGCTGATGATATTGTCGATGATCTGACACGGAATATTTATGATTCCGGTGTAAAAGGTCACTATAAGGTTACTATTCACAGTTGTGTTCCCGGATGAAGGGGTGGCTGTTCCGGTAGCATCTCGCATTCACTGCGAGATGCGTAC
>CAJOPP010000264.1 GCA_905236365.1 uncultured Lachnospiraceae bacterium | reverse complement strand
GGGGGGCATCTCTGTCTGAGATATATCGTAACCCATTACAGCAAAATGTCCAGCTCCACCGGACAATGATCCGAACCCATGACTTCTGTCAAGATCTTAGCATCCTGCAACTGATCCTTTAACATTTCTGACACAAGGAAATAATCAATCCGCCATCCTGCATTTTTCTCCCTCGCTTTAAACCGGTAGGACCACCAGGAATAAACTCCCTCCTGATCCGGATAAAAATGACGGTATGTATCCACAAAACCATTCTCCAGAAGTATACTGAATTTTTCCCGCTCTTCATCGGTAAATCCGGCATTTCTGCGGTTCGTCTTCGGATTTTTCAGATCAATCTCCTTATGGGCTACATTCATATCCCCGCAGACAATGACCGGTTTCTTCTCCTCTAACTTTTTCAGATAAGCAAAAAACGCATCTTCCCAGGTCATGCGGTAATCCAGGCGAGCCAGTTCATTTTGGGAATTCGGGGTATATACTGTAATCATATAGTAATTCTCAAATTCCAGCGTGATGACACGTCCCTCTTTATCATGTTCCTCCATTCCGATACCATTTTGAACCGATATCGGCTCTTTCTTTGTAAAAATAGCCGTTCCCGAATAGCCTTTTTTCTCAGCGTAATTCCAATATTGATGATATCCCTGTAAATCCAGTTCCAATTGTCCTTCCTGCATCTTCGACTCCTGAATACAGAAAATATCAGCATCTGCTTCTTTAAAAAATTCCAAAAACCCCTTGCCTACACAGGCACGGATTCCATTTACATTCCATGATATTAATTTCATCGATTGACCAACCTTTCCAATGGATACTCTCACTTGTGCGGTTGTTCTTCTGTTGATTGAACAATAGCTTGCAGCATCTGTTCACCTCCCTACAACCGCACAACTAAAAATCTTTCTACTATTGAATCTTTACTGTTTTTGCCTGTCCCTTTTTGCTGAATTTCTTTTTATACTTTGTATACTGTGTTGCCGGAACCTTGATTATTGCTTTTTTCGAAATTCCCTTAAAGGCATTCTTCCCAACTGATTTGATTTTGGAGGATTTTACAGTAATCTTCTTCAGCTTCTTGCAGCCTGCAAATGCATTTTTCCCAATCTTTGTAATATTCGTTGAAACAGTTATACTCTGCAGTTTTGTGTTGTTCTTACATGCATTTGCAGCAATTGTTGTCACGGTAAAGGTAATATTTCCAGCCTTAACCGTTTTTGCCAGCGTTACCTTTGTCTTGTTTTTCTCAAGTCCCAGCCATGAGACCGTTCCCTTTTTCCCTTTTACGGAAAGAATCTTATAACGACTGTTCTTTCTTACAAAAATACCATTCTTTACAAATCCGGTGGCAGGGATCACCTCTTTCTCCACGTTCCCACAGGTAGTACAGGTTCTCTGTTTAGAGCCGGGTTGATCACACATTGCCTCTTTTGTCACTGTCCACGCAGTATAAGAATGCTGATGAACCGGAGTCTTAGAAGTTGTTTGATTCACTGAATTATTCTGTTGCTTTGACGAATCACCCTGTTGTTTTGTATCTGTCCCACTCTGTTGTGATAAGTTGCTGTTATCCTGTTCACCGTTGTCTTTGCCACTCACATTGGAATTGGTCGGCTTCTCTGCATCTTCCTTCGAAGGAATACTACTTTCTGTGTTACCAGTATCCGATGTACCTGAATCGGCCGGATTGGCTGCCGGTTTCACCTCTGTATTTATCTTTTCAGAATCATCATTTTCCTTAGCCCTGTCTTCCGGATTCTCATTTTCTTTATCAATTTCTGTCGGATTCTCATTTTCCTTATCAGTCTCTGCCGGAATCTCATTTTCCTTGTCAGTTTCTGCCGGAGTCTCATTTTCCTTGTCAGTTTCTGCCGGAATCTCATTTTCCTTGTCAGTTTCTGCCGGAGTCTCATTTTCCTTGTCAATCTCTTCCGGAGTCTCGTTTTCTTTGTCCGGATTCTCCGAATCTTTATTGTCTGTATCCAAGGTCTCTGAATCCTTATGATCTACGTCTTCATCTGTCTTATCATCAGAATTGGATGTCTCTGAATCCTCTCCCTCTTCATCCGCATCCTCGTTTGTTTTGCTTTCCGGCTTTCTCTCAATTTTTAATGTCTGAACACTATTCTCCAATGATGTCTGAACATCTTCCAACAAATCTTCAATATCCATCGGTGCTATATTGGATATTCTCACCGTGCCATATCCTCTCCACATCTCCAGACAGTATTCGTATGTCAGTGTCTGCTCAATCTCTTTATCGTATTCGCTGTCCAAAACCACCGGAATGTTCTTTGCAATGGCAGCCAGAGTAGCATAACGGCTATCCCTTTCCCCAAAGGAGTCCATTACCATCTCATGATTGACCATTCCGAATCCATTTTCCGTAATCTGCCTGAGCAAATCCTGATCGGATACCAGACTCTCCAGTAAAAGTTTCACTAATGCATTATTGTGACCGGCATTTGTGGCTGTCATATATGACGTACCCGGCATACTATAATAAACCGGTCCGGCACATACTGCATATTCACCGGCATGCCCGCTTTCTTTTAATCCCTTTTCTACAAACTCCGCACTGACAAAATATCCAAAGCTGTCTTCCTGATATTCAAACTCATCGTAATAATCCCACGTATCCGTATCCTCCGGTACATATCCGTTGACATAGATTTCTTTCTGCAATTCAAGATATTGTTTTACTGTCCCATCCAGATTCAAAGCATCCTCTTCTACCCATGGGCTCGTTTTTCCTCCAAACAGCGGATAATTCAGTTCCAGACCATACAGCATATAAAGGTCTTCCACCTTCAGCTTCGCAGCTGTCTCCAAAAATGTATCCCAATCCTTCAGCATTTCCTGTACCTCAACCGGATTGTCTGTACCAAGTACTGCCTTTGCAATATCCTTCCGATACATGAAACATCCCGGATTCACACTGTCTGTTACCGCATATAACTGATTCTTCCAGGTTCCTTTTCCCCTTGTATACGGATATGCATTTTCATAACATTTCTCATCAAAATCAATAGAAGCAAGTGGCACAAGGTAATCCAATGACAAATTCTCTGCCATGCTCTGATCCGGCCATAGCACAATATCCGGAGCCTTGTCAGTCTGCATCGCCTTTTTGATCTGTGCCTTATAGTCTTTCCACTCATCCTCATCTTCCAAATCGAATGCCAGCGGAACATATTGAATCTGATCTGCCAGGGTTGGATAGGAATCCAGAAAATTTTCCAGCTTCTTATCAAATCCGGCACCTTCCCATCCATAAATATAAATTGTGCTTTCATCCATTTCCGGCACTGCCTTTGCATCTACAATCTGCAATTGATATAAATAGCCATAATGCTTCTCTCCTATTGTATAAACTGCTGCTACACTGGCTGTATCCCCTACTTTGGCAGAACCCGTCGTACTCACAACTCCATCCTCACTTACCGTAACAATTCCGGAGTCATCCGCTGTATAAACTACTTCAACATCCTTTGGAAGTTCCTGTTCAATCACTCCCTGTTCATTGTCATACACATTCTGCCGGCAATTGAGCTGTTTCGTTTCGCCCAGCACAACCATCTGACTCTTACGTCCCACTAATCTCGGATAACAGGTTATTGTGTCCAGCACACTGATTGATTCACCATTCAACGTCACCACACACTGAACCCGAATTTCGGACACTGAGTAAATGTCTCTCGCAAAGGTAATATTACCTTCCTCATCAATAACAGAATCTTCTGAAAGAACTTTCCAGTCAGAAATCGTTGCAGACAAATCCTCCACATCCACATACCAATCCTCATCTTCTTCGTCCCAATCAACAGACTCATCTTCGCATCGAACACTTAACTTCTTTACATCTCCTGCAATGGCAGAAGTATCATCTTTCAGATAGATTTCAAAAAAGGAATACTCAGCCGGAAGTTCCTGAAAATCATATTTGTACAACATGCAATATTCCTGAATAGTCCGTATTTCGTTTACATCCTCTACATCTGTTTCTCCCTCTGTTTCCTGTTCCTCATCCTCTTCTTCAAGATCATCTAATAACCATTTAACATCCGGAAAGGTACAAACGGTCAATGCATTATCCTTTGGGGCTTTTCCATCAACAATTGGTCCTGCCAGTTCAATGTCTGTTCTGTTCGTACTTGTAACTTTTTTCAGATTCGGACAATCTTTGCACAACGATGCAATCAGCGGAATATCTCCCAGATCAATCTCTTCCAGCGTATTCAGATTGCTGAAAGTATATTCGGAAACTTCCATTACCTCATATTGATCTTCATTAAAAGTAACTTTTTGCGGCACCTCAACCTTTTTTTCTGTTCCCTTGTAAGAGATGATCACTACATAGTCCCGTTCCTCATCCACGCGGAAATTCCAACCATCCTTCTGAAACGTAAGACTGGTATCCTCAAAGGTCAGCCACTCTATTTCCTTACAATAATCCTGAATCGTTAATAGATTTCCTTCTGTTTCCTCCTCATCATATTCCCAAATAAAGTCATATGGCACTTCCAATTCTACCTCATCACTTTTCTCTCCAGCCACGATTGGTCCCGGTTTATGATCCAGATAATCATCGCTACAATCTGAAGTAATCTTTGTTAATGCCGGACAATCAATGCAAAGATACTCCTTAATAGCAAAATCTCCCAATTTTAACGTCGTCAGTTTCTCACATTGATAAAATACTCCGGAATAGATATCATCAACACTTATACCGTCCAGTTCATAAGGAACTGTCACTGTAACAGCATTACCCGTATACGAAAGAATATAACATCCTTCAATGTCATCCTCTTCTTCAATATATTCCAAAACCGTCCAGTTCCGGAGCTGTTTTACAACACCACAATCATCCGTATAGGTCATGATCGTATCTTCGTAGTCCCCAATACCGGTAATCCGAATATTATATTCCCACTCATCGTCATTACCGTCCACATCCTCTACCAGATTCAACGTATAATCTTTTCCTTCCTCCAACACATTTTCTCCATCATAAAGCATCACCTTAGGGGTGAGTGTCTCCTCATCCGTGTCTTTTACTACATAGGATTGTAATACTTTGATTTCCTGGTCATAAAGTGACTTTGCTTCTGCCTGTGCTCCAATGGCAACAATACCAAACCAGATTGCGAGCACAAAAAGTAATAATTGTCTGCATCGTTCTCTCATAATTTCTCTCCTTTTCCTTCCATTTGCTTAATTAATTTCCACTCATATCCATTCAGCTATACCTCATGGATACGCGACAGGCATGGTGCTAACGCACATTCCGGTATGCCTGTCTCATCGCGAATTCAAGACTCGCTCGCGAGTCTTGGCGCAGGATTTGCGTCAGCTATGCTGACATATTTCATATGCAAATCCC
>CAJOPP010000263.1 GCA_905236365.1 uncultured Lachnospiraceae bacterium | reverse complement strand
CTGTCCTGGGTTGATCTGCCATCTGACATTCCCGGATTTCCCTTATCATCAACCGTAGAAACTAATATTGCATCCTGTTCCGAAAGAGCAAAGGCACTGTTGATAAAATTATTCTTCGTATAGTTTCTTCCTGCCGCATTTGAATTATAGTCATATCCATTCAGCCAGCTACGCATCGTACAGGCTTCCCATGTAACGTCAGTCATAGCCGCATTGTAAGACTGCACATCCAGATTCTGGTCTGCTACCAGAAATGCATCATTGCCCTCAACAGAAAGCACACGCCACTTAATAGGATCTTTCTTTACTCCAGTTGCATCTGACTGTGGATATCTACCAAAATAAACCAAATCCCAAGTCACTACACCCTTACCATCAGTCTGCGGACCCTTCAACGCTGTCGCAGCCTGAACCTCTGACACTCCCTTCACTGATCCTCCGGTAAGCATTGGTACTGCCATCACAGTTGCCAGCATAATAGACAGAATACGTCTCTTCTTATTTTCTTTTTTTGTTCTAATCATTGCCATCTCCTCCTAGTATATACATTATAGCAACACGTACTGCCTCCGGCATCTTCGGTGCCATCGGGGTATTATGAATTATAGTTTATCAAAAAACAACAATTTTCTCAAGTGTATTTTTACACAATTTCAAAAAATTGCACAAAACAAAAAGTGGAAAAGCACTTTTGAAAAATTATCTCATAATATAGTGAAAAGCCCTTTAAGGTGACTCCTCTATGCAGACTTTCAAACAACCTCTTTCAAAGGAATCTGAACTGTACTATTTACAACAGAGTAAAATCGGAGACTTAGAGGCAAGAAATAAATTAGTAGAATATAACCTGCGACTGGTTGCTCACATCGTAAAAAAATACAATAATTTTGAACGGGACACCGATGACCTGATTTCCATCGGTACAATCGGACTGATCAAAGCAATCAATACATACGACATTGAAAAGGGAAACCGGCTGGTTACCTATGCATCAAGATGCATCGAAAACGAATTATTAATGATGCTTCGACAGGAACGAAAATGTTCAAAGGAATTCTCATTATACGAACCTATCGGAACGGATAAAGAGGGAAACGAAATTAGTTTCCTGGACATCGTCGAATGTGAAGGTATTGACATCACAGAACATATCGAGTTAGAAGAAGACGTCAAAAAGCTTTATCAGGCAATCAAAGCCTGCCTTGAGCAAAGAGAATTAGAAGTTCTGACGCTACGTTATGGATTATTTGACCACCTTCCTCTCACCCAGCGGGAGATTGCAAAAAAACTGAACATTTCCCGTTCCTACGTATCCCGAATTGAAAAAAAAGCTCTTAATAAACTCCGTAAATCATTCGATTGCTTTCCGACGTAAAATCGTTCCAACCGGAAGAGAATCTCCCAGATTTACAGTCAACAACTCCTTCGGATGAGGTGCACTTTCCACGCTTTCCATTTTTTCATTGAAAATATCCAGAACCGTAAGCATACGATTCGTCCCATCAAACATCATGGCTTCCACCTGTTCTCCAACACAAAATTTGTTGCGTTGTATAAACCGCAGGCAGCCATTCATATCCACCGATTCTACCGTTCCGATATAAGTGTAATCTTTAACATATTCATTATTATCATATACCTGGGAATCAGAGTCTGTTTTCCCAAAGTAAAATCCGGTAGTAAATTGCCGATAGGTACATTTACCTATCTCTTCTTTATAATAAGACAGATTCTTTTGATATAGTTTCGGATCCTGTAAGTAGTCATCAATGGCTTTCCGATACGTTCGTGCTACAGTGGCAACATACAAAGCAGTCTTCATGCGGCCTTCAATCTTAAAACTGTCAATTCCTGCTTCAATCAATTCCGGAACATGTTCAATCATGCACAAATCCTTGGAATTGAAAATATAAGTCCCCCTATCGTCCTCGTCTACCGGAAAATATTCTCCCGGTCTCTTCTCTTCTACAACATGATACTTCCAACGGCATGGATGGGTACATGCACCCTGATTTGCATCCCTTCCTGTAAGAAAATGACTGAGCAGGCATCTTCCTGAATAAGATATACACATTGCACCATGAACGAAGCTCTCAATCTCCATATCTTTAGGAATATGTTCCCTGATTTCCGCAATCTCCTTCAAAGAAAGTTCTCTGGCCGACACCACTCTGGATGCACCTAATTTGTACCAGAACTGGTAAATCCCATAATTGGTATTGTTTGCCTGAGTACTCACATGAAGCTCCACCTCAGGAAGCAGTTCCTTTGCCATCATAAAAACAGCCGGATCCGAAATAATCAATGCATCAATCCCAATTGGCTGCAGACTTTTAAAATATTCCCGAATTCCTTCTAAATCCTCATTATGTGCAAAGATATTGGCTGTAACATAAAGTTTAACACCTCGCTCATGGCAATAGGCAACTGCCTGCTTCATTTCTTCCAGGTTAAAATTGTGTGCCTTGGCACGCAGTCCAAAATGTTCCCCACCAATATATACAGCATCAGCACCATAGTCTACTGCG
>CAJOPP010000262.1 GCA_905236365.1 uncultured Lachnospiraceae bacterium | reverse complement strand
CTTTGCAGCATATCTTTCTACCGATCCGCCTTCTTACTGTATTTTAACACACATATATCCAATATCACAAACAAAAAAGTTATCAGCAAAAGCAGTCCGCAAATTTCCGGTACATTGATCAAATGTTCCGACACTTTGATATCGATCCCCATAACTTCCTTATATCCGGCTATCACTTCTTCCGGCACATTTGTAAAGGTCTCTGCAATCAGATTCTCTGACATGACCGTCCGGAACAAGGCTGTACTGTAAATGATCGGAGAACATTTTAATATCGTTTGTACCCCTTCTGATAATGTCCCCATTGGCACATAAATTCCTCCCAGAAATCCTACCAGCGTTCCAATCACCATTCCAATCCCACTCCATGCACCTTCTGTCTTTGCGAGCATAGCGAGCAGATACATAATGGCTGCATAAAGAAAAGCATTCATACATATAACCCCTAAGAGCTGCATATGCCGGAAAAAAGAATACAATTCCACCCCCTGCATGACACCATATCCCTCAATCACAAACAACGTAAAGATACATACCATCACTGCTGCCACCCATGCGGTTGCAATATAGCTTGTTGTTATCACAGCCCGATTCACCGGAGCTGTATAGATCGAATTTAGTTTTCCATTTACCCTGTCTTTAATCATAGTGGAATATACCGCCAATGTCACAGTCACCGCATTAATAGAAAGAATCCCTGCACTGGTCCAGTAGTAAATCAACATTTTTGCATTTTCTTTATCCGTGTCCGGATTTCTTACCGAAAACTGACTCAATAAATCCGTAATTTCATTCACATTCATATCCCCTAAAAAGAATACCATAAGGGCAATTACAATGATCATGGATAACAGCGAAAAGAATACTGCACCCTTATCCCGAAAATATAATTTTAAATTGCGTCCCGTAAATACCAAAAACTGTTCCATCTTTCTACCTCCTGTTTTGCTTCCGCTCCACATCCATATCATTCTCTGCCCTACCGTTCCATCCCTACTGCATTCAAAAAGACATCGTCCATATTTCCCTGTATCACTTCAAATCCATCTATATAAGGCTGTATTTCCTCAAGAATCGGAATGGCACTTACGGTAGTGGGAATATCCACTTCAATCCCTTCTGTATCCAGCATCTTCACTTTCCATGTATTTTCTGCTTTCTCATATTTTTTCGTTTTCAATATCTCCTTTATCTTTTGTTCCAGTCCATCTTTATTCTCTTTGCTTCCATATAATTTTAACTTGTCCGTCGCATATTGATCTTTCAATTCAAATGGCGTACCGGATGTCACAATATTGCCATGATCTAAGATAATGATCTGATCGGCTCCTGCTGCTTCTTCCATATAGTGTGTGGTCAGGAAAACCGTCATTTTCTCTTCCTTTTGCAAGGTTGCAATAGTATTCCAGACATCCACTCTGGTCGCCGGATCCAGACCGGTTGTCGGTTCATCCAAAAACAGGATTTCCGGGGTATGCATCAATGCTGCCGCAATCTCTGCCCGCCGTTTTTGTCCTCCCGAAAGCAAACGGTATCTCTTCTTCATGATATCATTCAATTTTAATACTTCTCTCAAATGTGTGCACTGCTCCTTTGCTTCCTTCCTTGTAATGCCATGAACAATTCCTCTGCAAAGGAGATTCTCTTCCACAGTCAGAATATCGTCCAGACAATTTTGCTGGTAAACGATTCCGATTTTTCTCCGTATATTCTGATCATTTCTGCCAAGTGTTTCTCCACAGATGGTGACCTCTCCCTCATCCGGTGCCAGCAATGTTGCCAGCATGTTGATCACCGTTGTCTTTCCCGCTCCATTTACTCCTAAGAATCCCAAAAGATTCCCTTTTTCCACACTAAATGAAATGTGGTTGACTGCAGTGCATTCTCCATATTTTTTTGTAAGATGTTTAACCTCGATAATACCCATAATCCCGTCTCCTTGCGTCCTATTTTTCAATAAGTGATTGAGAAACACAATTGCCTATATTTTTCAATATGAACTTTATGGATGAATCGTATCAGAAAAACAAACTTTACACAATAGATCTGAATGTAAGTTGCATAATAACAGCTGTAAGTTGCAAAGTTACAGTACAGTTCTGCTGAATAGATACAATTCTTCTTGCATTTTATATACATTTTCTTTATACTAAAGAAGGAACACAATGGAGTGGTTATCATCAAGCAGCCACTCCATTCTTATGTCTAAATTCATTATGCATCATGATCGTCAAACGTATTTTTTACGATCACATCATATACTATTTAAGTCTGACTTGTAATATCGGTTTAGAATGATCAAACAGAAAACTTTTGAATCAGGAGGAATCAAACATGGAACATTTTTTAGAACAAATAACAAAGGTAAATGATGTCATAAACGGAGCCGTCTGGGGATGGCCTGCACTGATCTTACTGGCTTTTGTAGGGATTCTTATGACCTGCATGACAAAGTTCTTTCAATTGACGCATTTGGGTTACTGGATGAAACACACCATAGGTGCCATTTTCGGCGACAAGCATGTAACCGCACATACACAGGACAAAACAATCTCTCAATTCCAATCCCTTTGTACCGCACTCGCAGCTACCGTGGGAACCGGTAACATTGTCGGGGTTGCAGGTGCAATCGCAACCGGCGGCCCGGGTGCCGTATTCTGGATGTGGTTAATCGCATTTTTCGGCATGATGACCAACTATTCAGAAAATGTACTTGGTATTCTCTATCGTCGCCGTAACGAAACCGGTGAATGGTGCGGTGGTGCTATGTACTACTTAAGAGATGGTCTGGCGGCTAAAAAAGGATGGAAGGGAATCGGAAAGGTTCTTGCCGCTTTATTTGCCTGCTTCTGCTTACTGGCATCTTTTGGGATTGGTAACATGAGTCAGGTAAACTCCATGACAGAGAACATCAATCATGCATTTAACATTCCAAGACTATGGATCGGTATCTTTTTACTGTTCGCTGTCGGGCTTGTAACCCTTGGCGGCATTAAGCGCATTGCCGCCATGACCGAAAAACTGGTTCCTTTTATGGTAGTTCTATATCTGCTGGGAACTTTATTCATTATCATCAAACATATTGGTACGGTTCCTGCTGTATTCGTATCCATCTTCAAAGGAGCATTCCACTTAAAGAGTGCTGCCGGTGGTGCAGTTGGTGCCGGCATTGCGACTGCAATGAAAATGGGAATGAAGCGTGGTGTATTCTCCAACGAAGCAGGTCTTGGTTCTTCCGTTATGGTACACTCCAGTTCCAATGTAAAAGAACCGGTTCGTCAGGGTATGTGGGGAATCTTTGAAGTATTTGCAGATACCATTGTGGTATGTACTTTGACTGCACTGACCATTCTGTCCAGCGGTGCGGTGGATCTGAATACCGGAGTGCTTACTGAAACTGCTGAGGCAGTAGGGTCAAGCAACCTGATGAGTTACTCCTTTGAAGTCTCCTTCGGACCAATCGGTTCCAAATTCATCGCAGTGGCGATTCTTCTCTTTGCTTACTCTACCGTACTTGGATGGAGTCACTATGGGACCAAAGCATTTGAGTATTTATTCGGAACCAGGACCATTATCATTTACCGTGTGATCTTCGTAGCCATGGTAATGTTTGGTGCATTAGTAAATGCACAGCTTGCATGGGATATCTCCGATACCTTCAACGGTCTCATGATGCTGCCAAACCTGATCGGTGTTGTGGTTCTTTCTCCGCAAGTTATGGAATGTACCAATAACTATGTTGCACGGAAGATAAAAGGAGATACTTCCGTTGTACCAATGTTATCTCTGTTCGAAGATATCGAAGCGGAACAATTACAGAAACCGGACGAAGACTGATATTATCCCTTTTCAATGTCATGATGTCGGGGTCAAAACTATGCATTTTGGTTTTGCTTCGTCAAGTTGCACATAAAATATGCATTTCCACTCAGTCAGG
>CAJOPP010000261.1 GCA_905236365.1 uncultured Lachnospiraceae bacterium | reverse complement strand
TTATAACAATTTCCATAAAATTCCCTTGTAAAAAGTCCCTCCCCGGGACCAAAGGGATCTGTGGAATCTACAATAATCAGGTCGTATTCATTTTCCTTTGTCCGCACAAAACGGAGTCCATCCTCAAAGTGAATCGTCACCCGTGGATCATCAAATCCGGAAGCCGTTTTGGGCAAATATTTTTTACAGACTTCCACAACCTGTTCATCAATTTCCACCATATCGATCTGTAAAAGATCCTCGTACCGGATCAGTTCCCGAATCACCCCGCCATCACCGGCACCGATCACCAGTACTTTCTCTACCTTCGGATGCACCGCCATGGGTACATGGGTGATCATCTCATGGTAAATGAACTCGTCCTTTTCTGTTAGCATCATATACCCGTCCAACGTAAGAAATCTTCCAAATTCCACAGAATCAAATACATCAATTCGCTGAAAATCACTTTGTCCACTATATAACTGCCTGTCCACCCGAATGGATAATTTTACATTGGGTGTATGTTCTTCTGAATACCAGAATTCCACTCTTTTCTACACTCCTTCCTCTCCCAATTTCAGATTGATATTCTCCGTAAGTGATACCGGAACTCCCTCTGCAGTCTGCCGGGAAATCCATCTTAAATGGTAAAAATACCTGTATCTACTCAGCAGGGCTGAACAGATACAATTATCTCTATTTTAATACATTTAACCGATTGATATCCGCATCTTCCGGACCTGTCATGCTACAACCTTTTTCCTTTGCATATTGGATATAGTCAAGAATCTCTTTTGTGATTCGCTCTCCCGGTGCCAGAATCGGAATTCCCGGTGGATAACACATCACAAACTCGCTGCACACTCTCCCTTTTGTTTCCGCAAGAGGAAGCGATTCTTTTTCTGCATAAAAAGCCTCCTGCGGAGATACAGCAATCTCCGGATCAATGTATTCCTGCCGCATCAGACCATTCCGGTCTGTCTTGCCAAATCTACGCTTGATCTCTGCCAATGCAGATACCAGCCGTTCCACTTCCTGAGACCGGTCTCCAATGGAAAGATAGGCTAAAAGATTCCCCAAATCTCCAAACTCCACCTGTATCTCATATTCATCCCGTAAAAGATCATATACTTCAATGCCGGCAAGACCTATATCCAAGGTATTCACTGCCAGCTTTGTCACATCAAAATCATAAATACTGTCGCAATTAATGAGTTCTTTTGAATAGGCATAATATCCCGAAATATCATTGATTTCCGTTCTTGCATATTCTGCCAACCGAACCACTTCCGCAAAAGATTCTCTCCCCCGAAGAGCAAGATTTCTTCTTGAAATATCCAGACTTGCCATCAAAAGATAGGAACCACTGGTGGTCTGGGTCAGGTTAATGATCTGACGAACATAACCATCTGACACACCGGGACCGGTCAATAACATGGAACTCTGCGTCAGACTTCCGCCTGATTTATGCATGGAGACAGCGGCAATATCTGCTCCCGCTGCCATCGCCGACACCGGAAGATTTTCCCCAAAATAAAAATGGGTTCCATGTGCCTCGTCCACTAAGCACAACATGCCATGAGCATGAGCCAGCTGCACGATTGCCCGAAGATCGGAACAGATTCCATAGTATGTCGGATTGTTTACCAATACCGCTTTGGCGTCCGGATTCTTCTGAATTGCCGCCTGCACATCTGCAACCCTCATACCGAGCGGAATCCCCAGTCTCTCATCACAGGCAGGATCCACATAAACCGGAATCGCACCGCAAAGAACAAGTGCCCCCATCACGCTTCGATGTACATTTCTCGGCAATATGATCTTATCCCCTCGTTTTACAGATGCCAACACCATAGCCTGCACAGCTGATGTCGTTCCACCTACCATTAAAAAAGCATGAGCTGCACCAAAAGCTTCCGCCGCTAATTTTTCCGCATCCCGGATGACAGATACCGGATGACAGAGGTTATCCAGCGGCTTCATGGAATTGACATCCAAACGGACACACTGCTCTCCCAAAAGCTTTACAAGTTCCGGATTCCCCCTTCCTCTCTTATGACCCGGTACATCAAAAGGAACCACCCGTTTTTTTTCAAATTCCATCAGCGCCTCATAAATCGGTGCATTTTCCTGTGATATACTCATTTTGCTAAGTCCTTTCCTCTTTTCCCTATTTATCATATGGAACGACAATCCATCCTCTATGCTATTTTCGAAAGTCTAACTACTCTATGAAAATAGCGGTACAATTTACGTTATTGGTACGCTGCCCGCAGCAAGTGCAGGTGGCTGAAGGGTAAACTGTTACATACTAACAATTTACTCCTACTGTCCATACACATTTCTTCCACTGAAAATCTCCATCATTTCCTGCCGTAAATTGGTTTTGATCTCCATCTGAACCTCCGGTGGGAACTCCTCCACATTCTTGTGAAAGAGATAATTGCTAAGTTCAATCTCTTTTACAATCATTTTGGTGTGAAACAGGTTTGCCTCATACACATTGATATCTACGGCATTATACCGATCCTTGATCTCCGGATTGATGAAATCCTGAATCGATGTAATTCCATGATCCAAAAAACATTTCTTTCCATCGATATCTCTGGTAAATCCCCGAACCCGGTAATCCATGGTTATAATGTCCGAATCAAAAGAACCGATCAGATAATCCAGGGTGGAAAGGGGAGTAATTTTTCCACAAGTTGCTACATCAATATCTACCCGGAACGTGGCAATACTGGTTTCCGGATGATATTCCGGATAGGTATGCACCGTTACATGACTTTTGTCAAGGTGTGCCAACTGCGTCTTGGGAATCATGGATTCCTCTGCCATTAGAATAGTCACCGATGAGCCCTGTGGCTCATAATCCTGATACGATATATTGAGAATACTTGCTCCAATCATATCAGTCAGCATCCGTAAAATTTTCGTCAGTCGTTCCGAATTGTACTGCTCATCAATGTAGGCAATATATTCTTTCTGCTCCTTGGCAGATTTGGCATAACAAACATCATATATATTAAAACTCAATGCTTTGGTTAAATTATTGAAACCATATAGCTTTAATTTTTCTCCCATTTTATTTCCTCCAATTATTTGAATTAGAACAAAGAGTCGCTTGCGACTCTTTTGCGCCCGAGCGGCATTGCAAAGCAATTAACTTCTTCGCGAAGTACGCATCCCTCGGAGCGTTTTTGCTTTATAGGAGACGAAGTTTCTTATAAAGTAAAAAAAGCAACATGCATTCTGCACATCGCTTCTATCATCGGTCGAGCCTTATTCCATCCACATTTCCATATATGTTTCCTAATATGTATCACTTCTCTTAACAGGATACAATACCACATATCAGATTCTATACATTATACAAAATAAGGTATTCTTCAGAGTCTATATAGCAAATACTTACTTTTACTACTCTTATTGACCGTTTTACAAGTTGATGTGCGCACTATGACGCTGGTTATAAAGTAACCAACTTATAAAATTGAGTGTCTGTTGTCTTCCAACCACTCTGTCAACACCTTCCGCAATAAAATACGGGGGATGTTGCCCCTCGTGACCTTCTTCAAACAATAATCTCTGTGAAAGCCTCCAAAGACGAAATTGCAGTCTCAACAAACGCTGTCACTTCTTATTGCTTATGAGAATGGACATGCATCTGCATGCTCCGCCCATAGCTCACGGGAATCAATAATGGCTACAAACTGATGTAGCCGACGGCAGTTGACCCGGCTGTCCGTATGGCCTTAGGAATAAATGCTTCCTACCCTTTCCCGGGTGGTCTTAGAAAATATTTGCACGGATACTCTGTTACCTCATATCACATACAAGGGTGAGTATACTGTAATTTGTAATAACTGTCAAGACTTTCCTCCGAAAGAAATAATTGATAAGAAGTATAGGGTGACTGTTCAGACGTACGCCACCGTGGTAAACTTATATGACATTTTTTGTGCTTCTTTTTTTCTTAGCTTATAGAGCGTCTTTCTTATAATTTGTTGACAGCCACCCCTGCATCTGGCTGACCAACGAACAAAAAAAGTGACATATAATCAATATATCACGTCGACTAACGTCTCCGTGTGTTTTTTCGCCTTATAGAATCCTCTGTGCAAGCACAGAGCTCTGCAAGGCTCATTATATCATATGTCACTTCTATATATCATGTCAAAAGCACGGTGAGCGTAATGATTAGAGAATAAAGCTACGGCTAAGCCGACCTATTCCTAAAACCTCGCAGAAAATTCACATTGCCTGCCCTCATCGTCCCTTGCACTTATTTAATTTTAATAGTAATAGTTTGCTTCTTGTTACTTCCATCCGTCGCTTTGGCAGTAATCTTGACTTTATGATTCTTACCCGCACTTTTCGTGGTCACAACGCCTTTTTGATTTACGGTTGCATATTTCGTGTTATTACTGCTCCATTTCAAAGTTGTGCTGACCTGTTTTTTACTTGACGGCGAAACCGTTGCCTTCACCGTTACCTTCTTTCCTGCTTTTACAGAAGAAGCTGCTTTTAACTTAATCTTCTTAACAGCTTTTGGCATGATTTTGATCTGATAATCTGCCTTAACTCCACTTCCATCAGCTGCTGTGGCATAGATTATAACCGTATGATTTTTTCCCGTCTTCTTAATCTTTACATTACCGTTTTGATCAACAGATGCGTATTCCGTATTACTGCTGGTCCAGATAATATCACGATTGGCTGCATCAGCCGGAGTAACGGTTGCATTCAGCTTAATTTTTTTGTCAATCGCTATTTTATGAGAAATTCCGGTCAATTTAATACCTGTAACCCGCTGAACAGCTGAGTCATTTTGAATTGGGTTCTCCACCATTCCATTTCCCGTATTCGGTGTCTGTCCGTTTCCGGTATTCTGACCCTGTTCGCCTTTTATCTCATTTCCATCAGACGATTTTTCCCCGTTTCCTTTGTCCGCTTCGGATTTATTTTCTGATGACTTCTGCTCTTCCTGCTTATCCGTTCCGGATGTATTTTCTGCATCTTCCGATGACTTCTGCCCTTTCTCCTTATCGATTCCGGATGTATTCTCATCTTCCGATGACTTCTGCTCTTTCTCCTTATCGATTCCGGATGTGTTCTCATCTTCCGATGACTTCTGCCCTTTCTCCTTATCGATTCCGGATGCGTTCTCATCTTCCGATGACTTCTGCTCCTTCTCCTTATCGATTCCGGATGTGTTCTCATCTTCCGATGACTTCTGCTCTCCCTGCTTATCCGTTCCGGATGTGTTCTCAGCATCCTCTGATGACTTCTGCTCTTTCTCCTTATCGATTCCGGATGTGTTCTCATCTTCCGATGGCTTTTGCTCTTTCTCCTTGTCGATTCCGGATGTGTTCTCATCTTCCGATG
>CAJOPP010000260.1 GCA_905236365.1 uncultured Lachnospiraceae bacterium | reverse complement strand
ACAAGACTTTCTCTGTTCTATCTGTTATAATGGTATCTATTCAGCAGTAATGCCATGATGTCGGATGAGGTAATGAATAAGCTTAAGTTTCTGACATTGATTCAGCAAAGCTGAAAAGATACAAAACAGGCATGGTGATAACAGACATTACTCCGGCAACCATGTTATGATTGCAGTCTTATAGACAAAAGATATTTTTACCATGTCAGAAGGAGGACCCTGTTATGGCGAGAAAACAAGAAAAATCAGAATCTACATTAAAACTTCGAATCATACTGACCAGTCTGATCATAGTCATCATTTTCATAATACTGGCCGGTTTTGTAGGATTTCAGATCAGCAATAAAATGAACGAACGCAGGAAACCACAAATAGACAACTCTTATATCAGTGAACGAATCCGCAACATCAGTGACTTGACGACTGCTGAGATGATATATACCGGACTGATCACCTATAGCGATAATGGCATTCCTTTTCTGACACAAACCCATTTTTCGATGATCTATTCTGCCAATATTCGTGCCGGTGTAGATGCTTCTAAGATTACAATCGATGTATCCGATGAGAAAGTCGTAATCGATATTCCAGATGCCGAGATTCAATCTATTGACGTAGATCCGGACAGTATCAAATTCTACGATGAACAATTTGCATTATTTAATCAGTCAGAAAAACAGGATGTAGTTGATGCCATTTCTGCTGCCAAAGAAGACGTTACATCCAAAGCTGATACAGCCAGTTTGATTCAACATGCAAATGAACAGACAACTTACATTATCGAAGGAATCCTGTCCACTTCCATCGGTGACCGTGAACTGGTAATCCAATAATCTTTTGTTTTCAGAATGTTCACGGGGGCTGTCCCCGTAAACATTCCAAAACACTTAATTGTACCGCTCATCGAATACGCGTTTACTCTTCTTCTCGCTTCGCGGCAGCACACCAAGTTCTACCACTTTTACAATTGGAGTAAAGCCAATCTTTGATTTTACCTTCTCAGCTACCTTCTTTGCCATATCCTGGAAATCCACCGTACCATCTGTTTCTACATAGATACGCATAGTATCTCTTCCATCCAGATGAGAAATATGAATCTGATACTCACTGGAAAGTTCAGGGAAGGTTGCCAATACTTCCTCAATCTGTTTTGGAAATACATTGACACCCTTGATCTTCATCATATCATCACTTCTTCCGGCAATCACGTCGATTCTTGGATGACAGCTTCCACATGGACATTCGCCCGGAATAATCCTGCTGATATCATGGGTACGATAACGGATCAGAGGAGCACCCTCCTTTACCAATGTGGAAATAACGATTTCTCCCCATTCTCCATCCGGCACATTTTCTCCGGTTTCCGGATTGATGATTTCCAGATATAAATAATCATCCCAAATATGCATACCGGTATCATATTTACAATTGATTCCGATTCCCGGTCCATAAATCTCTGTTAATCCATAAATATCATACAATTCAATTCCAAGCTCATTTTTAATTCGGTTCCGCATTTTCTCACCCCAGCGCTCGGAACCGATCACCCCTTTTTTCAGATGAATCTTATCTTTGATTCCCCGCTTTTCAATCTCCTCTGCGATCAGTAATGCATAGGAGGATGTTGCACAAAGCACTGTTGATTGCATATCCATCATCATCTGGAGCTGCTTGTCGGTATTCCCCGGTCCCATCGGAATCGCCATCGCCCCTAACTTCTCACAGCCATTCTGAAAACCGATGCCCGCTGTCCAAAGTCCATAACCCGGAGTGATATGAATACGGTCTTTGTTGGTAATGCCTGCATACTCATAACACCGTTTGAACATTTCACCCCAGTCATCCACATCCTTTGCGGTATATGGTATAATGACCGGAGTTCCGGTCGTACCAGAAGAGGAATGAATTCTCACCACTTCCTCTTCCGGTACAGCCATCAGTCCTAATGGATAAGCATCCCGTAAATCCTGCTTCTGGGAAAACGGAAGTTTTAAAAAATCCTCTTCCTTTTTCACTTCTGTGATACCGGCTTCTTTCAATTTTTTCCCATAAAAATTTTCTGCCGTAATCAGACGTTTTACCTGACGGTCAATCTGTTCTAACTGTTTTTCACTGATCTTCATAATCTTCTGCTACTAAAAGTATATCCATAAATTCATTTATTCGATTCAATATGGATTTAGCATCTTTGTAGTTTTCCCCTTTCATAATATTTATAAACGAATACTCCGGATTTTGAGTATTTCTTTCTCTTATTTCAGACTGTCTCCATATACGTTAATGCTTTGTCATTTAACTCCCGAAGATGTTCCGGTACCATTTTATGGATTGCATATCGTATGCTTTCTTTGCTCAGTCCAAGTTCTCCGGTGTCTACTGCCGCACCAAGCAGCAGAACATTCAGCACCTTATCATTTCCCAGATCCTGCAATGCCTTTTCGGCATCCACAAACACAAGATTATCTACTTCCTGCTCTAAATAATTCAGAATAGTATCGATTTCGTACCTGGATTTTCCAATCATTGCACTAACCGGCATGATTGGATGGGTACTTGTTACCACTGTACCGCCTTTTTTCAGATATGGGAGCATGCGAACCGCTTCTGCCGGTTCAAAACCAATGATCAGATCCGCTTCGCCCGGTCCAATCATCGGAGCATAAACACCGTCTCCTAACCGAAGGTGGCTGAATACACTTCCTCCACGCTGTGCCATACCAATCGTCTCTGCTGTTTTTACCGGAATTCCCTGCTCCATGGCTGAACGTGCGATCAATTTGGAAGCAAGAATAGTTCCCTGACCGCCCACGCCGGATAAAATAATATTTTTCTGATTTGCAAATATCTTCTCTCCAATAGCAGATGAAATCTTCGGTTTCTTTCCAGTGTCACCGGATAATATCTGTTCTTTTTTCCCTGAATCCTGCTTTTGTTTTTCTTTATCCGATCTGTTCTTTGCCGATGCCAGAATAGCTTCCGTACTTCCCGCCTCTCCTCCATGAATGGCATGCACCGGACAAATCTGCTCACACAAAGTGCATCCGGTACAAAGTGTTTCATCAATATATGCTTTGCCATCCCGGAGTACCAGACCCGGGCAGCCAAGTTCTGTAATACAGCGTTTACATGCGATACATTGGTCAGAATTCACTTGTGCCCGTTTTCCTTTTGGTTTGAACTTCACGATACAAGGATAACGGAAAATAATTGCTTTCACTCCCGGCTCTTCCGCAACTCTGCGCACTGTTGCTACTGCATTTTCATGATCCAACGGATTGACCGTCTCCACGATCTGAATTCCGATTCCATGAAGAACACTCTCCATATCCACCTTCTCCACAACCTCACCCATTACCGTCATTCCGGTTCCCGGATGCGGTTGATGTCCCGTCATGGCAGTTGTGGAATTATCTAAAATGACCAGCGTCAGATCCGCCTGATTATAAAATCCATTTACAACACCGGAAATCCCGGAAGCAAAGAAGGTAGAATCCCCTACAAAGGCAAATGCTTTTGTATCCGGCTCTACATGCCATACACCCTGTGCAATATTGATTCCCGCTCCCATGCACAGACAGGTATCACACATATCTAACGGCTTTGCATTTCCAAGAGTATAGCAACCAATATCTCCACAATAAATCGTCTTTTTTCCTTTCATTGCCTGCTTTACCGCATAAAAAGATGCCCGATGAGGACAACCGGCACAAAGCACCGGAGGACGAACCGGAAGTTCCGGAAGTCGATGTTCCTCCAAAGTCTCTTTCTGTGTTGTACGCACATTTCCGGCTTCTACCTTTATTTCCATTACCTTCGTTTCATTTTCCACATTTTCGTTCTTTAAAAATGCAGTTGTAATTTCTTTTATCTCCGCAATCGTATTCTCTCCTGCACTCTTAACACTGCCATCCAGTTTTCCATGTATTTTTACCGGAATCCCATGCTTTCCACACAAAAAAATCAATGCCCTTTCCAAAACCGGATCCAGTTCCTCAACTACCAGAACCTCCGTCAAGCCTTCCAAAAATTCTGCAGCAAGTTTTTCCGGAAAAGGAAACGGCGTCCCTACCTTCAAAATTCTCGGTCTTGCATTTTCCTCAAACCGATCCATCAGATATGCGAAACTGATACCATGTGACACGATTCCTAAACCGCTTTTTTCATACATTCCGGTTTCTGTAATCACCCTGTTTTTATCATATCCGGAAAAAATATCCGCAAGTGCCTGATTCCTTTTTTCTATCTTTGCATGATTTACAACCGACAATCTCGGAAAAATAACCCACTTCGAAGAGTCCTTCACAAATCCCTCTATCTCCATTTTAAGGTATTCTTCCTCATCCTTCACCTCAATCACTTCATATCCGTGATCGATTCTTGTAGTAGGTCGCAAAATTACCGGGGTATGATATTCTTCCGAATACGCAAATGCCTCCTGTATCATCTCATACGCTTCTTTGACCGAAGATGGATCAAATACCGGCAATTTGGAAAACATTCCAAATGTCCTTGTATCCTGTTCCGTCTGGGAAGAGATTGGTCCCGGATCATCTGCCACTAAAACAACCATACCACCTTTCACTCCAATATATTCCAGACTCATAAGCGGATCAGATGCGACATTCAATCCCACCTGCTTCATTGTGACAAGTGCCCGTGCACCGGTATAGGCAGCACCCGCTGCAACCTCTAATCCTGCCTTTTCATTGATGGACCACTCCACATACACATTCCCCGGATTTCTCTTTGCAATCGTCTCTAAAACTTCTGTGGACGGAGTCCCCGGATAACCGGATACTACATTCACCCCCGCAGCCAATGCTCCTAAAGCAATTGCTTCATTTCCCATTAAAAATTCCTTATGCATATTTTTTCCTCTTTCCAATTTTTCCTTTTTCGTTTCTTCTGCAACTCTTAGTAATCAAGACTCGTTCGCAATTCCTGTGCGTCGGATTCAAGTCGGCTTTTCCGACAAATACTTTGCAAAAAAATCCTTTTCACTGCATGTTCATTATCATAAATCATTGGATATTAATATGATAAATCTCTAATTCACGTTTTACCTGTTCCCGAAGTTCCGGATTTGCTTTTAACATCTCCCTGATGTCTTTGAGACCGGATAAGCGCAGTTCCTCATTATAGGCAAGCTGTTCCCGAAGCTTTTGCCGCCTTACATTGAGAGAGTGTTTGACCTCTACCATTTCCCGCGGATCGATCAATGCCGCAGACTGCTTTGTCCAAATATCCGGATCTTTGACTCCATGAGCGTATAGCAATTTGGATAAGGTATCGGAAAGTTCTCTTAAATCTCCCGTCGTTCTCTGGTATTTCCGTACCTCGTCTACCATGATCAGATACTGATCGTATAAATACTCTAATTCCCGTAAACTTTTAATGTGATATTTACTGTAGAGATATTCCAACGTAGAAGTATTATTGATATATTTGATCTTCACCTTATTCGTAAGATTGATTGCTTTATTTTCCTTAACCTCACACAGTTTATATTCATAAGACAAATTCTTGTAATTCACAATAAAAAGAGCTTCCATGCCCACTACCACAAGCAGAATGATCAAAATCGGAATCAACAGACTCGTCTGTGTCAACGCACCAACTCCTGCTAACACCAATACGGTAAGTGCCGATACCAACCCAAATCCCATCAGAAAACTTCGAATCCTCCCCTGCCGGTTCTCAATCAATTCCTGTGTAAATTCCAAAGAATTTTTCTCATCTTCTAAATGCTTCAAATCCCTCTCGATTTTTTCATCCATGTCCTCTAAATCTTTTAATCTGCCAAAAATCTCAGATAAATCTTTTTCCATATTTTGTATCATACGAAAGTTCTCATCACTGATTCTGTCATCTGAATGTAAAAAAGCCGAGGTTTCTGTCTCTAAGAATTCAATCTTTTGGGCAATATCAATGATATCCTGGCGAACATTCTGCGGCAATTCTTCTATAGTCTGAATATCCGCAAAATATGAAGTTACCATGTCGTATTCTGCCTGCAGATCTTCCATCTGATAAGTAGCGTCCACAATCTGATCGCATTTATAGCTGATATCATCTTCCGGTCCGTCTTCCTGTTTCCGCATTTTTGCCATATAGCTGTCGATGCTCTCATATTCAAATGACTCTTCGGTAATCTCCGTTTTTGTAAAAAGATCTTTTACGCTCGTAAGTAAACCCATTACTCTGTCTGCTCCCTAAATTCTGATTTTAAATGTTCGATCACTGTATCCATGCGCTTACTGAAATCAGTCAGATTATTCTTCTGATAATGAAATACCGCCTTTTCCATACGGTGATAAATCGGAGAACCGGTTACATCGGTTTCTGCATCTTCAATTGCATCATAGAGGGTATCCAGCATATCCTCTACTTTATAGTATTTTGCCAGCACCTCAATATCTTCCCGTGGCTTTGTCGTCGCCATCAAGAGCAGATATTCATAAATGGATCCCGAATTTCCGGTCAATTCATAGGCTTTCAAATATGCTTCCGTTGCCTCCTTTAATTCAAAATTATGAGCAAGGGCAACTGCCTTATTGTGATAAATAGCTCCCAGCAATTTATCGTTCTGCATATCCGGATACTGTTCAAGTATTTCATCATAAATCGCAAGTGCCTTCAGATATTTGTGATAACGCAGGAAACCATCTGCCTGCAACTTACGAAACTGTGGTTGCGTCAATCCTTTCATCCGTTCCAACTGTAAAATAAATTCTTTTACCTCCGGAATCGTATAATACTCTTTAAACGTAAGAATCGCTGTGAGCAGATCTGTCAGATCTGTAGTCGCTTTTTCCTTTAACTCCCGAAGTCGGTCTGCCAATTCTCCTAAATGAAGCTCATTTTCAATCCAGTTAAACATCGGAACTCCAATATACTCCTCTGAAATCAGTGCAATGTTATTATATAAATAGAAACAAAGCTCCTCGTAGGAGAATACTTCAATCTTTGTATTTGGAAATATATATGAAGTTGTTGCCGGTGTTGTTTCACAAAGTATTACTCTTCCCATGTTGTTACCTTTCTATACGATTCCTTACGTGCTAGCACGACGGACTCTCTGTTTTCTTCTTCTTTACTCCGCACTGCGCAAACTCGATTCCGCTTCGCATACCTTCGAACTAGTATAACTCGACTGAATTAGACATATGTTTCACGAAGGATATTTTTCCGAGAGTACGTGCGAAAAAACGTAGGCGTACCGGGGTACGCTGAGGCTTTTTCGTATGTGCTATCAGGAAAATAGACAAGCGAAACATATGGATAATTCGGTTGGGTTATACTAGGCTCGCACACTCGCCAAGGTCTCAGGCATCGTTCGCGGGCTTCGCCCTATGACAGTTAGCAAACGACCGATTCCTTACGTGCTAGCACGACGGACTCTCTGTTTTCTTCTTGTTATTAATTCTTTTATTGCAACTTCTCTTGTGTGTCTTTTATATTCAGGTTGTTTTTCTTTAGAATATATT
>CAJOPP010000259.1 GCA_905236365.1 uncultured Lachnospiraceae bacterium | reverse complement strand
TTCAATGCCCTTAAAACTAACGCCGACAACTCCTCCGGCAGAAACTTCTTACCAGAAAGTTCGAAAACCTTCTCACTTCCCATACTTCTTTTAAAAACTGCAGCAGAACTCTCCGGATGAAGCAACATCCGTTCCTTTGCAGTTTCTCCAATATACACCTGTCCCTCTTCATCTACACTGACAACAGAAGGTGTTAAATTCTTTCCCAAACGATTCGGAATAATCTTCGGACCGTCTTCGGTATAATAAGCAGCAAGACTATTTGTTGTTCCCAAATCAATTCCTATAATCATATTATATCCTCAATTCCTTATTCTTTTTCAGACATAAAAACATACCTTGTAAAGTATACTCCTATCTGGTACACCAAATACATACTTCCAAAATCCATGTACTTTTCCTATAAATCATTCATGCCTGTTATATCTCAAACTACTATACCACAGTTTCCTAAAAATATCAAAATTTCCAAAAGTCCTTATAACATAGTTAGTTGCAATCAAGTAAAAGTTCACTCGGTAGCGTACGGCTGAACAGTAACGCAATCAACCTTTATCTAATCAATAAACAGCTGGGAGGATACACAAAATGCGAAGCAATTAACTTCTTCTCCGCGAGGTGTGCATTCCGCGGAGCGTTTTTGCTTTATCGAAGACAAAGTTTCCTATAAAGTAAGAAATAGTTTCACCCGTAAACGCTTTCTAATGCAACAATTCCAAATGTCGTTTTGCACACAAATAATCCTCTTTGATTTCAAGGGCCTTCTGATACCATTTTTTTGCTTCCTCCCAATTCTCATTCTTTTCTTCTACCAGCCCCATTCCAAAATAATATTCAAAGCAATTCCATGTCTCACAAATGACACAAAGCTTGCATTTTTTCATTTCTGCCAGATATTCTTTTGCCTTTTCCAGTTCTCCGGCACATAAATACATAATTGCCAAATCAAATAAATGCATCTGACGATACCTCTCGTCTGTAAGAAGCTGTTCTTCTCCACCTTCCCGTTCGAACAGATCCTTTATAAATCGCATAGCATAATCTGCCGCCTTCTTCTGATTGCCCTGTTCAAACAAAATGGTTGCATATGTAAAATACAGATCCCTATATTTGTCGTTTCCTTTCTGTTTTTCGTCCTTTGTCCCAAGTGCCTTACAAATCAGCTTCTCTGCCAATTTTAGATTACCCATATCTCTGTAATGTTCTGCTAGTCTTTTCAGCACCCCACAGGAAAAATACTGAGCAAACGGTACCGGTCCAGTTTCCGCTTTTTTGTAGTATTGTTCCGCTTTTTGATATTCTCCAGCCTTTCGGTATATTTCTGCAATTTCCCAAAACAGCATGAGCAACTTTTCCTTCTCATCTGTCATACCTTTACCAATATAAAATTCAATTTTTTCTCCTATCTGCAGATTCGAAACCTTCTTTTTAATTTCATCAACCTGCTTCTGTAAAATTGCGATGGCTTTTTTATACTCTTTCTTCAGGACATACACCTTTACAATTTCCTTTTTGATATTATGTGCTTTCGGACGCATGCGAAGCACTTCCCGATAAGCATTAAGTGCCTTATCATACTCTTTTAAAAGAACATAGCATTCTGCCAGATTCAAATAAGGTAAATGATCCCTGTCCGACTCCATTGCAATCGCCTGTTCTAACGGAATAACTGCTTCCTTTACTCTTCTCAGTTTTAAAAGTGCACAACCCAGGTTATTGTACGCATAGTACGCCTCCGGATCCAGTTCTATAGCCTTTTTGCAATCTTCAACCGCTAGTTCCAATTCGTATAAATCAATATAAAGATTTCCCCTCTCAATATATCCTTCCGCAGATTCTGTTACGTCAATAAGCCTGCTAGCATAGTAAATTCCCTTTTTACATTTTTCTCTGTCATCCTCTTTATTACTCAAATAACTATAAATATACATCATTCTTCGAAGAGCCGGGATGTAATTAGGATTTTCTTTTAAGATTTCCTGATAACACTCAATCGCGGCACTTTGATTCTCCAATCTTTCATAACAGCCACCTAGTTTGGTTCTTGTATAAAGATTATTTGGTTCTAAATGCAAGAGATTCCTGCAAACTTTTAATGCCTCTTCATATTGCTTTTCTCTATTTAGAACATCTACTTTCAAATGTAACATTGTAAGATTTTGGGGATGATCTTTCAGATATTCTTCAATTATTTCCATCGTTTTTTTCGTCTGATTCAAATCCCAATAAAGAATTGCATATTCTTTTTCCAACTCTGCCACATCCTCAAGATCAGTCGGTGTATTTTCTTTTTTTACATTTTCTCTCAATATCTCAAGAGCCTTTAATGCCTTTTTTACATTTTCTTCTGAAAATTCTTTATAATGCATACATTTAATGCGGACCAATTCCAAGCTATCACTTTCCAAGCCTGCTGACTTAGCAGCTTTTAAAACTTTTTCCACGTCCTCATATTGCTCAAATGCCATAAACACCTCTGTTGCCAGTATATACGGTGGCACATACTCCGGATAGAGATCTATACATTCATAAAAATCATCGAGTACCTCTTTCGCATTACGCAATTCATAATTCGCCTTTTGTCGATGTACATATGCCGGAAAGAACCCATTATCTTTATCTATAATCTTATCACAGACTGTGATACATTCCTCATATCGTTTATCTTCCAAATAAAACCTTGCCAGTTGCTCCAAATAAGAAAGCTTTACCAATAAATTATTCTCTTCTGCAGCCGCCTTCTGAATATTCTCCACTGCTTCTGTAAAAAGTGCTGTTTTCTTATCTGCAGCCGCCTTTTTATATTCTGATTCCCAAATGCAGACTCCTATCGAAAAATGTGCCAAAGATAATCGATTCTTTTTCTTTTGTGTTTCCTTCGAACCATCATCCTCACATTTTTCAATCATCGCCGTCCATTTTCTCGCCAAAGGATATGCCTTATCATAATCTTCACTTGCCAGATATAAACGACATCGAAGATTAATATAATCATACTCTTCACTCTCCCCTAATTGGTCTAATAAAACAATTCCCTCATCAAATCGCTTTTGTTGGTAATAGCACCAGCCAAGTTTAAAACAGGTTTCACGATCCGCTTTTTCCCGCAAACTCGCTTCATAATCCTGCACCAACTTCTCATTAATCTTTTCTAAAAGTTCCAGACTCTCTGCATCTTGCACACGTTCCTCCAGAATATCTTCAATCTTCTCTTTTGCAGCTTCTGCATCTCCCAATAAAAATGTACAGTTTGCCAATCCCAACATCGCATTGAAATTATCAATCGATATTTCTAATATGGACTCATATACTGTTTTTGCTTTTGAAATCTCTCCATTTGCAATCAATGCTTCTGCATAAATACGCTCAATATAAAGATTATCTGAATATTCAAAATCCAATTCTTCCATAATAGAAAGAGCTTCTTTTGCATGTTCTCCACCTTCCTGCTCATGCAGTAAAAGTAAATATCTGGCTTCTTCTACCCGGGTAAACGGATGGGTAATATCAAAACGGGACAATTCATCCAATAGATGCCTTATCTTTTTTACATCCTTTTCTTCCGATACTGTTTTTACCTCATAGAGCTTATTGATATAATCATCCACATGGGAATCTGTCTTTCCATCAAACAGATCATAATCAATAAACCCCTGGCTCTTAATCTGCCATCTGATATATTCCAGAAAATTCTCTGGAAACCGTTCTTTTAATTGGTCAACCTCCGCCATATAACCAAACCGTTTATCGATCAGCTTCCAAATTGCCTGCGGCAAATAAGAATGAGACATTAAATACACCAAAAGCTTCTCTCCGGCCTCCAACTCGGTATCCAGATCATCACATACAGAATCATACAGAATCTCGTTCCACTTCTTCTCGTCTCTTCTGCTTCTTACATCCTGATAAATGACATCAATCCGGTCAATCCATAAATCCACCTCAGTCTTTCTGCCAACAGAAATCGGTCGTTCATTATCTATATTATGTAAATCATTTGTTTCTTCCTGATTTGCATAATCTAACGCTTTTTCATAAGCTCTTCGTAATTCTTTAAATCCTTCCTCATCATCCTCCGGATTTACGAAACGGAGTTTACTACGATAAGCTGCCCGAATCATCTCTTCATCCTTCGTTTCTTCTATTCCAAGTATTTTCCAAATCATTATTCTATCCTCCAAACCCAATATAGCATTTATGCAAGCTTCAAATAAAACACGTATCTTATGAGTCCTCAAAAGTTACTCATAAAATACGTAAACAACTAAGTATAAGCATGCCCGACAAGGAATACGATATTTCTCCCCGAACCGTCCGGCAAATCGCTAAACTGTAAACAGTATAGCGTTACAGTTCACTCGTTAGCCAGTA
>CAJOPP010000258.1 GCA_905236365.1 uncultured Lachnospiraceae bacterium | reverse complement strand
TAAATTCGCCGCTTTTTGGCGGCTCATTAAGTGCCGACGTTCACAAATAGCCCTACATTGGACAACATATACCACACTCGGTGACTGATTACTGGCTAACGAGTGAACTGTTACAATAATTGACACCTTCGCGATGAATAAATTTTCATACTCAAGGCGATGGAGAGGCACATAGCGGGCTATGTTACTCGACAACAACGCAGTGTATGAAAATTCAGACAAACGGAGGTGTCAATTATTAAAAAAATGCTGTACTAGAATAGCTGTTTTTAATTATCCGGTTAATTCTAAACTGATGCCTAAACCCTTATTCGGCTTAGCCGACACTAACGAATAATTGCAAAAAACACATCTGCAACATAAATTAAGATCATTGCAATTCCCTCAAAACGATTGATCTTATTAGACGTAAGTGAAAACAAATATGCCACAATGCTGACAATGATCAGGATTCCCATATCATATACCGATGCAAGATTAACAGATACCGGTTGAATCATAGAGGATACTCCTAATATCAGTAATAAATTAAAAATATTAGACCCTATCGCATTTCCCACTGCCAGACTGTTTTCTCCTTTCCTTGCGGCAACAATTGAAGTGACCAGTTCCGGCAAAGATGTTCCCACAGCAACAATGGTTAAACCGATCAGAGTTTCTGTCATACCTAAAGTTCTCGCAATCGCCTTAGCACTGTATACCACAGTCTGACCACCACTTACAATCAAAATCAGTCCAATCACAATAAGAAGGACACATTTCCAAACAGGCTGCTTTTCCAATTCATTTTCCTGTTCTGGATGATGTTTTGCATCCATGATCAGATAAACGATATACCCAACAAACAATATTACCAATATCATTCCAATTTTTCTGTTTATAGTACCTGCTTCATCTTCCATCTCCAGTAGTCTCCATCTGCCAGAAAAAATAGTCGATGCACACGTCAGAACCAATACCAGAAGCGTTGTCACAATCGAAACAGGAAAATCTCTTTTTAATACTCCTTTCTCTACCGGAACCGGATGATAAATTGCACAGATTCCCAATACACAAAGAAGATTAAAAATATTAGAACCAACCACATTGCTAAGTGCAATCTCATTAGATCCCTGAAGTGCTGCAGATGTACTGACTGCTAATTCCGGAGCACTTGTACCCAATGCAACGATTGTCAATCCAATGATCAGACTTGGAACTCTGAAATTCTTTGCCAGATTGGAACTCCCATCTACAAACAAATCTGCACCTTTTACTAATATCACAAATCCGATTATCAGTATTCCTAAATTTAATAGAAACATCATTCATCTACTCCTCCATTTATAAAATGTTTGTATTGTTAAAAATACTTTCCGATATATCAAATATCTTCCTTTAATTTATCCTAAAAAGATCGGAACCAGGGTGAAACCGATTCCGATCCTTCCATACTCAAAAAGGGATTACTTTGTCTGATCCTTTTTCTCATCGTCGCCGTCACTGTGCTCCAAAACAAAGGCTGCTACACCAGCAGCAACAGCAATTATTCCTAAAATAATAACGATAATATCCATAATCTGTTCCTCCTACTAAAATCATTTACCAAATAACCAAAGACTATTCAATCTGTTTAATCATACAGTGATGCATGATAGCGAATTTTTCTGTAAATCTTATAGAGAATCATTCCGATCATAGATAAAATCATAAATAGACACAGGATCAAACTAAGACCTCCGCCAAAAATTATAAGTATCCATCCTAAAATACTACTCATAGCTTTCTAACTCCTTCCTATCTTTTCTCTAATAGCAAATTGTAAAAAGGAGCTGATAAAAGCGAAGATCAGCTTATATTCAATGAATAACAAAATATTTAGTTGTGAAAACAGTGAAATATCGCTTTCATCAGCAATTAAAAATCCGTTTCCGTCCATCCTTATCATGCATGTAGGTAATCATAACATACCGATATCGAATAAAGAGATGCCGATAAAAACCATATATTTCCTGTGTAAAACGGAAAACACCTGACAGAAAAGTCAGAATAAAGAGTAGTAACATACCGCACCTGTTATTCTCTTGGGAGCGGTTGTTATTTTTGTATCCACGTATGATTCCAAGAGCCAGATTACTTTCCTGCACCTGGAATATATGTACATTCTCACATGTAGTAAATGCCTGTTTTGTAATATAACTTCCCGGATCAGCAACATAACGGGAAAGGGCGTGCTCTTCTACACCTATATCAAATGCTGTAATCACAAATGACACAAGCAACAGATAGATTATAAACTTCTTCCGTCCATTAAAAAACTTCATAGCATGTACACCTCACCGAATATAGAAATATTGTACCAAACCTTTGTCCCCAGTGTCAATCCGTTATTTTTTAATCATTCAATGCCCCGTTTGTTCAGTTACAGTTCACTCGGTGGCGTACGTCTGAACAGTAACAACGGTTACTACTATATTAAATTAACAATAAAAAATGATACACAAAACCTACATTATATATTATAATCTACACAATGAAATTACAAATATATCATCTATCTCTGTAGTATATTGTACTATATTGGGATTAAAAAACGTAATTTTCCCTGTAATGAAAGGAGTAAAATATGAATTTAAAGGTCAATCACAAAAAAGTAATGATTTTATCCGTACTATCACTATTTTTACCACTGTTTTTCTCTCCTGTTTCTCAGGCAAAACCAATGGAAAAATGGTTAAAAAGCCGAAAAATCACCCATGCCACCGGAATATTGAACGGAGAAATTTATTCAAACTCTGTGGAAGCACTTAAAAATACCATTCAAGCTCAAAAGACCGTGGTAGAAATCGACTTTATGTATACATCTGACGGTGTTCTTGTATGTAATCATGGGTGGAAAACATGGAAGCGAAAAGCTCCGACATATGCCACTTATATGAAGAGTCAGACGGAAGGAAACGGAACACCTATGGATGCAAAAAAAGCCATAGAACTCTTAGGACACACAGATATTCACCTTATCATAGATACGCAGGAAAAAAACACAGCAAAAGTTTATCAAAACATTAAAGACCTTTGTGAAGAATGCGGTGTTTCTTCATATATGAACAATATAATCCCTCAAATCTACCGGGAAAGTGACTATAAGAAAATACAACGTGTGTATCCGTTTAAAGAATGTATTCTGGAATGTTACAAAAAAAATCCAAAAAACATAACAGATATCAAAAATTATGGAAAAATCTGCAAAAGAAATAACATTCAATATATTGCTCTATATTCTAATCTATTGACCAAAAAAAGAGTAGATCTGCTGCATAAATATGGATTGATTGTTATCGCACATACCGTAGATAGCAAAAAAGAATATAAACAACTGAGAAAAATAGGGGTAGATGCCGTTATGAGTAACACCTTCTAAATAAGTGCATTACTTTTGTTCACATCTCGCAGTTAATGCGAGATGTTACCTGAACAGTTACCAACCATTCATCATTCCGAACAAGAGATACCTGCAAGATAGCCTGTTGACCAGGCAATCTGTAAATTAAACCCACCTGTCAATGCGTCCAGATCCAGCACTTCTCCTGCAAAATAAAGACCTTTTACAAATTTGGACTCCATTGTTCCCGGATCGATTTCTTTTACATTTACTCCACCTTTAGTAATGATTGCTTCATCCCATCCGCGAAGTCCGGTAATAGTAAATGGTAGATTCTTGATCGTATTTCCAAGAAGATGTCGTTCTTCTTTCGTTAATTCGTTAATCTTTTTTTCACCATCCAGACCACTTTTTTCAATCACTACCGGAATTAACGAACGTAATAACAATTTGTCCAGACTGTTATTCAACTGTTTATTCCGGAATAGCTTAAAATCCTTCAATATCCGATCATCTAATGTTTTCTCATCTAATGCCGGTTTAAGATCGATCTTTAAAGAAAGTTCTTTTTCTAAATATTTATGAATGTATGCACTCGCTTTGATGATGATCGGACCACTGACTCCAAAATGAGTAAATAACATTTCTCCAAAATCAGAATACACCTTTTTACCATCTGCATAAATCGTAACCGAAACATTTTTCAAAGAAATTCCCATCAGTTCCTTACAACATACATCTTTTAACTCAAAGGGAACCAAAGATGGCTTTCCTTCGATTACCCGGTGCCCTGCTTCCTGTGCAAACATATAACCATCTTTGCAGGCTCCCGTTCTCGGATAAGAAAGTCCTCCCGTTGCCACAATGACACAATCTGCATATAATTTTTTTTGATTTGTAAGTTCTACACCTTTGCAAATGGCATCTTCTATAAGCAAATTCTTCACTTTTGTATTCAATAAGATCTCTACTTGTTGTTTTCGCATTTCTTTGTCTAATACTTTGATTACATCGGAAGAATGATCCGACTGGGGAAACACACGATTTCCTCTTTCCACCTTATAGGGAAGTCCTAATTCTTCAAAAAATTCCATCACCATCTGATTGGTAAAGGAATAAAATGCACTATATAAAAATTTAGGGTTCGTCACAATATTACTGAATAAATCTTCAGTATCGCAGGCATTGGTAAAATT
>CAJOPP010000257.1 GCA_905236365.1 uncultured Lachnospiraceae bacterium | reverse complement strand
CTTCTGTCCAATGTTCATCATCTGTTGAAATCTCATATATAACCGTATTATCTTGAAAATCTATTGTTGCTTTATCGCCATTTACACCTTTTACTGCCTCTGTTACTGTAAACGTAGTCCCCTTCTTCGGTGTTGATGGTCTGGCTTTAAGAACGATTTCCTTCGCTGCCGAATCATATTTTTCTCCATATTGACTCTTCTTTACCAACTGAATCGCCGTTCCTAAATAATTAGCAATATTGATATTACCGCTCCCGTCTGCGGATACCTCGTTACCATTAATAGCGTAATTTGCATTAGGAACTAAGCCGGTTATTGTTTCCGGGTCCGATTGATAATTGATTCCCGGATTTGGAGTTACTTCTTTATCAATACCTTTATAAACAGCATATAATTTGATTTCAACACCCGGTTGATCACCAGGAACGGTATAGTCAGAAATTGCTGTTCCGGTTGGTGATGTTGACCATCCCTGGAATATCGCATCTTCTTTGGTTACTGTCGGAGTAAGATCTGCCTTCGCCCCCGGCTTAATCCATACCCCTGGGTTCTTGGTAAGTGACTTCTGGTCACCACCGTTAACTTCATATAACAGGTGAACCAACTTGGTCACAGAAGTATCTCCGGTATACTGGTTACCGAACGGCTGAACAGGGTCGTTAAAAACTCCTGTCCCACCGTTATAAACCTCAATCACACCATCTGTTCCTAACGTGATAAATTTGGATTTATCACAACGAACTTTACCATCAACATTCGTCATAACAAATCCTTTATACACATATAATCCTTCTCCAACTTCAATATTACGCTCGTTCGTCTTATCTCCTGCTATATCTCCTGCAGCCAGCAGATATGGTGTTTGAGGTTCGCTCAAACTACCTACAGTCAGCTTTCCTTTACTTATAATGCCGCTTCCTGTCTCATTGTCATCACCCGAATACCCTGTTCCATCTGCAGACAATGCCGCATAATGTCCATATGTTTCTAAAGCACCATTGCCTTTAATTGTCAGATTTCCTTCGCAATAAATCGCATCCGCTGCATCTGATGTAACTTTAACACGAATTCCGTCGGCTAATACAATCGTAGAGTCTGCCGGTAATCCGATAGCTACCATCGTATATTTATTTTTATCGGCATTATAAATATTTACCGACTTGGAAAATGTCAGTGTCTTCGAACTTCCATTCCACTCCCAACTCCCATCTTCTGCTTTTGTTAAACCTGTATCATCCAGATAAACTCCACCTATCTGATACTTATTTGACACTGCCGCTTCTGCCGTCAATGCACTCACCGGCAGTAAACTCACCACCATGCAGAACGTCAAAAGCAAACTCAGGATTCTTTTCTTTGAATCCATTCTGTTCCTCTGAATCTGTTTCCCTGTTTTTGAATCTGATTCCATGCTCTGTTCCTCCTCGCATTATATTTTGTCCGCACATAATGTATACACACCGTTCCTAAGCATACGAACGCCATGCTGATCGTGCATATTATTATGCTATTTCCCAAAAAACATCATCACTAACATCCAATTGCCGGTACCAAATTAACCGGTACACCTTTCTTAATCTAAGGAGATTTGACTACATTATCAATTGACAAATAAACATAATAACCCTATATAGTTGTATCGGCATTTTTTAATAATATCTTAACTTTTTCACTCACAAAAAATGCATGGTTTTGACTCCGACATCATAGCAGTTTTTAATGGAACCGGTCAAGTAAGATGCAAAGGAATCCCGCTATCAGAAAAACAATGCCGGCACCACCCAAAAGATTCCCCATGCTCTGTAAAAGCTGTAAAAAACCATCCTCTTCATTTTGATAATCGGGAGGAAGATACCTGGTAAAATTCTTCCCTATAAATAAAAGCACTGCTCCCACTATTATCAGGATGATACCCAAGATTGTCATATCCTTCCTCCATTTCTCTCTCAATCTCTTTCTTAATACAGATATGGCAACGGATCCTCTGCCGTTCCATTCACCCGGATCTCGAAATGAAGATGAGGACCGGTGCTTCGCCCGGTATTGCCGGAAAGTGCTACCTGTTGTCCCTGATCTACATACTGTCCTACACTAACTGTAACTTCACTGAGATGTCCGTAAACCGTAACAATCCCATCACCATGATCGATCATTACACAATTACCATAACCGCCAACCCATCCTGCTGTTATGATCTGACCGCCACGGGAAGCCCGCACCGTCGTTCCAATCGGAACCCCTACATCCACACCGGCATGCAGACGTCCCCACCGGTAACCAAAGTTGGACGTAAGTACCCAGTTGGTAACCGGATACATATAAGTCGGCTGGGACTTGGTTCCTCTTTTTACAATCTCTGCCACAGCTGCCACTTCCACCGTTTCTTCTAATTGCTCACGATCACATTCCAAATCATCTTTATATGTAACCATATCCGTGACAATATGGGTTCCCGGACTTCCTTCCTGAACCACCTCTGTCTCACCGATGAACATACTGTCATCATCTTCATATACAACATCTTCATAATAGGTTTCCCGATAAGTCTCCTGTTTCTCCACCAGAATCTGGACCGTTGCTCTCGGAACCTTGATATTCAACCGGTCATCATAGTAAAGATCTTCATCCGTCTCTATTCCCGGATTCAATTCCCGGATTTCATCCACCGTCATATTATTTTTTTCTGCTATAAGATCCAGATAATCTCCGGATTGTACAACATAAATGCCTGCTTCCTGATTTTCCGTCGTTAATTCATTGTATGCCGTCTCCTGATCCTTGATCTGGTCTTTGCTGACATATGTCTCTACGACCTGAATCACATCTGAAAATCCAATGTATTTTACACCATCCTCAGCGGCCTGCGGAACGTCTTCCACTTTATTTGACTGCGAAGCTTCTTCCGGATTTTCATTATCAGAAGCTCCTTCTTCCGGTACCTGTGCCTGCTGCTCTCCATCCGCTTCCACTTGTCCGGAATTTTCATTCTTTTCTGTAACAGTTACCTCATACATCATTACATTCCTGCTGGCCGGTGGATTTAACTCCACTTGAAAAGAATCTTCAATGTCGTATTTTCCCTGTGCCCGTTCTAACGCAGCCACCAGATTCTCCATATTGTCAAACGTTACCGTATAATCATCGATCCGCATCGTATATGCCAATGCTTTCTCCGTATTGCCATACTTGGAAAAGCTCTTCAGAATGGCTTCCGACAGTTCTTCATCCTTTAACCGGTGCATCCCTTTAACAGACTCACCATCCTTTTCTTTGTCAACCTCTTCATAAGTAACATCAACATCCAGTATTTTGATTCCTTCGGCATTATATGCCAGCCTGGCAGCCTTATATGCATCCCGCCCTTCTTCTACACTTCCGGCTAATGCTACAATTTCTCCATTCACCATGACCTTCACCTTATTGCCAAAGGAAAGATTACCAAGCAGATTGGAAATAGGATTCTCTTTCTTATGATTCTCAACAGCTTCTCTGTTATCCGCTTCTGTATGATCTGTTCTTTGAAACACTTCTCCCAGTGCCGGTGCAATCAAAAGTCCAATAGTCGTTCCAACCAATGCCGCCTTGAACCATCCCCACTGAAGACGTGTTTTTAGATTAAATTTCATGAATCTTCCTCTTTTCTTTTTCTAACTGCGTTTACGTTTTTTATTCTTTTTATGAACCGGCTTTCTCACAGAACACCCAAATGTTCCCAGCTTCTTGCCCAGATTATAATATTCTCCATGGGAATATGCCAGTAAATCCGCCTCATTTAAATGAAAGCTTCCGTTCTCATCCAGATATTCATCTGAAATCTGAACATTGACCACTTCGGCAAGAAACAGATCGTGACTCCCTAATTCTAACACCTGTTTTACCTTACACTCAATATTAACAGGACTCTCCATGATAATCGGAGGGTATACTTTCTCTGCCTTCCCTTTCGTCAGATGCATCGCTTCAAATTTGTCCTCATCTCTTCCACTTCGCACTCCACAGTAATCGGTTGCACGCATCAGATTCCCGGTTGTCAGATTTACAACAAATTCGCCAGTCTCTTTTATCATATGATGGGAATATCTCTCTTTTCGAACAGAAATGGAAACCATCGCCGGGGAAGAACACACCGTTCCCGCCCAGGCAACGGTCAAAACATTGTCTTTGCCTTCTTTGTCCTGGCAGGTCACCAACACTGCCGGAACCGGATAGAGCATATTCCCCGGTCTCCATGATTGTTTTGCCATACCCTAATGCTTCCTCTCAGTTTTTCACTTCGCCTGTCGGCTCAGTGTGTTTTTTCGCATTATGACAGTTCAAGCGAGCTTGACTGTCGCACTGCTCATTTTTTCATAATGCACTAAGGGTCATTATAAACGCAAAAGCAGAATCCTGCAATATCCCAGAAAAAATCTTTCTCAAACGCAGCAAGTGCAGTGTTACAGTTCACTCGGTGGCATACGTCTGAACAGTAACAACTGTTACCTCTTTTTTAATGAGAAAATTTTAACTTGCATATTTTATAAACAAGTAGTAATATAATAATACATCAGGACATAGTTTTTAAAACTATGTGGCATAATATCAATATTTGAAAGGACGTGTTACAATGAATACACATATATTAAAAGTAAAAGATCCCGGAAGTGCTCTGACCCATTTTATTGGCATGATTGCTGCCACATGTGCCGCAGCACCACTCCTTTTTAAGGCAGCTCATGGTGTCAACCATACTTATCTGGGGGCATTTGCAGTATTTATTATCAGTATGATCTGTTTGTATGCTGCAAGCACTGTTTACCACACCTTTGATATCTCCAAGAAAGTGAACACGATTCTCCGTAAGATCGATCATGCTATGATCTTCGTGCTTATCGCAGGTTCTTATACTCCGATCTGCCTGATCATACTTCCAAGATCAGTTGGTATGCCACTTCTTATAACCGTCTGGAGCATTACCATTATAGGTTCCATTTTTAATATCTGCTGGATTAACTGTCCAAAATGGCTTTCCTCTGTCATATACATTGGATTAGGATGGATAGTGGTATTTGCATTTTCCAGCATTCTCAAAGGATTAACCCATGAAGCATTTTTATGGCTCCTGATAGGTGGGATTATCTATACGGTGGGTGGAATCATCTACGCATTGAAGCTTCCTCTGTTCAAGAAATTGAATTGGAAGAATTTTGGAAATCATGAATTATTTCACTGTTTTGTCATGTTAGGCAGTTTTTGCCATTTTATACTGGTATACAAATTTCTGGCTTAGCCAAATAAAAAATCACTTGTTATAACACATGCATTCTTCGCATAAAACTCTCCATAAAGCTCCGGTTTCCGATCCTCCCGGAACGGAAACTGCTTCCGGATCCGATTTACCGTATCCTTCTCCACATTGATCACCATAAGTTCTGCCTTACTATGGGCTTTTGTGAGGCGCTCACCAAATGGATCAAATGCCATGGAACTTTCAGTGTACTCCAAACCATTGCCTTTTCCAATGCGATTCACGCCAACAATATAACATTGATTCTCAATGGCTCTGGCACGAAGCAATGTCTCCCAGTGGAGGATTCTTTCCTTCGGCCAGTTTGCGATGACAAGAATCAGGTCTGCCTGGCCGGACACTGCCTGAAAAATCTCCGGAAACCGAAGATCATAGCACACAAAGCCGGACACTTTCAAATCACCCAAAGAGGCTGTCTTTACCGCATGACCACCTATATAATGTTTACCTTCTTCTCCGAAATTAAATGGGTGTATCTTGTCATAGTCATACAGAATACGCCCCTCCGACACGATGATGAACTTATTATAATATTCTGTGCCAAAATCTTCTACAAATCCAAATGCTATCGCCATACGATACTGCCTGGAAGCATCTTTAAAAAATTGTAAGGTAGGAGAAAAAAGCATCTCTTCTCCGGCAAGTGCAGTATTCATCGTAAAACCGGTAAGCGTCATCTCTGGAAACACCAGCAGCTCAACTCCCTGCCCTGCTGCCTGTTCCATCAATTTTCCTGCCTTTTCCATATTTTTTTCTTTGTTTTCCCATGCAATATCCATCTGCGTTAATCCTACCTTCATACATATCCTCCTCTTTCACTAAAATCCCATCGAAACGCTCCATGATCTCATCAGAACCGCATATACCCCGACATCATGCACACACCGGCTGCTCCCGCTGCCACACAGGACACTGCATTTTCTTCCGTGATTCCACCGATTGCATAGACCGGAACGGGAACCGCCTCACAGACTTCCTTTAGAAAATCCAGCCCTCTCGGTGGAACTCCCTTCTTGCAATCAGTTACAAACACATGCCCTGCGGTAAGATATGTTGCACCGGCATGATAAGCTGCACAAGCTTCCTCAGCAGAATGCACCGATGCCCCCAGCACCCGGAAATCTTTCTTTTTTTCTTCTGAAAGGGACAACAGCGATGCAACCGGAAGGTGCAGGGAATCCACCTTCAGCCGTGCTGCCACCTCCACATAAGTATGGAGAATGACCGGCATCTGATATTCCGCTCCGATGGATAACACCTCTTTCGCCAACATCGCATATTCCATCTCCGGCAGATCTTTTTCCCTAAGGATCATGGCGTCGCATCCTCTCTTTGCCACTTTCCTCAACTGTTCCAAAAAGTCGCCCTCTACCAGATGGCGGTTCGTCACACAAATGGATCTATACATAGACATAATCATTTAATACCGGCTGCAGCCCTTCGCTTTCAATATCCTGATACATCGCATCAAAACTTCTTGCATCTGCGATTTCAAACTGCTCGTCGCCGGCCTCCTTTTCCTCTTCTCCGTTATACTTACTCTCATGATCTCCGATTCCGGTGGAAACACCGGCAGATACCTTTGTAGCTGCAATCTTGATGATTCCATCCCTGAAATGCTTCTGTTCCCTTGAGGACACTGTGATTCCTACATATGGAAGAAAAATACGGTATGCACAAAGCACCTGGCAAAGCTGTTTCTCATGGACATCTAACGGATTGATTTTATCATTGTTGATGATTGGCCGCAGTCTCGGACAGGACAGGGAATACTCCACATATGGGTATTTTCTCTGCAGATAATACACATGTAGGGCAGATGCCAACGCATCCTTCCGGAAATCCGAAAGTCCTAACAGAGCAGAAAAACCGACCCCTCTCATACCTCCCAGAATCGCCCTCTCCTGTGCCTCAAAACGATATGGATAGACACGCTTGTGCCCCAACAGGTGAAGGGACTCATATTGATCTGAATCATAAGTTTCCTGAAAGACCGTAACATAGTCTGCACCACACTCATGTAAATAACGATATTCGTCTGTATTGACCGGATAGATTTCCAGGCCGACATTGCGGAAATACTTTCTCGCCAGCTTGCACGCCTCACCTATATAATCCACAGCACTCATCTGACGACTCTCCCCTGTCAGCATCAGAATCTCTTCAATTCCGGAATCCGCTATAATCTTCATTTCCTTTTCGATTTCTTCCATGGATAACTTTTTTCGGATAATATCATTGTAACAGTTAAATCCACAATACACACAATAGTTTTCACAATAATTGGCAATATATAAAGGGGTAAAAATATAGACTGTATTTCCAAAATGGCGGCTGGTCTCCTGTTTGGCACGCTTTGCCATTTCCTCCAGATATGTTAAAGCCGCCGGTGACAATAACGCTTTAAAGTCTTCTATACTACAGGTTTCATGAGAAAGTGCCCGACGGACATCTGCCTCATCATACCGGTCATAATCATAGCATTCCATCTCTGCCGTGACCTTGCCTAAGATATCCGATGAAATCTGCTCCATTCCCTCCATGTATTCCATGTGATTGGTGCGTGCAGACGGATCCTGTTCCACCCGGTGTTTTCTTTCTAATGCTTTTTCATTTAATTTATCGGAATCGATATAAAACTGATTCTCCATCATGTTCTCTCCTAATTATAAATTAACCTGATATGCTTGCCTGTTGCAATACCTGTCGCATATCTGTTCAGCTTTGCCGAACAGATACGATATCGAAATCATTTTTCAGACTATGCACAGATTTTTCCTTTTACTTAATCTCTTAAAAAGCCCGTAAGCGGATCTGAAGCAGAAGCTCCACGCTCTAACACTCGTCCCAGACCGGAAAGATATGCCGCACGTCCTGCTTCAATGGCACTCTTAAAAGCACCTGCCATAATCGGAATATCCCCTGCGGTGGCAATTGCCGTATTCGCCATAATGGCCGCAGCTCCCATCTCCATCGCTTCACATGCCTGGGACGGTCTTCCGATGCCGGCATCCACGATTACCGGCAAATCCACCTCGTCAATGATGATCTGAATAAATTCCCTTGTTGCCAAGCCCTTGTTAGACCCAATCGGAGAAGCCAGCGGCATGATTGCGGAAGCACCGGCATTTACCAGTTCTCTTGCCGTATACAGATCCGGATACATATAGGGAAGCACTACGAATCCCTCTTTGACCAGCAATTCTGTCGCACGAACCGTTTCTGCATTATCCGGCAGCAGATACTTACTGTCCTTCATAATCTCCACTTTTACAAAATCTCCACAGCCCAATTCTCTTGCCATTCTTGCAATGCGCACCGCTTCTTCTGCTGTTCTTGCTCCCGAAGTATTCGGCAATAGCGTTACGCTATCCGGTATAAAATCCAGGATGTTCTCACTCTGCTTTGTATTGGTTCTGCGAACCGCCAGGGTAATGATCTCCGCCCCAGCATTCTCTACGGCAGCCTTGATCAATTCCATGGAATATTTACCGGACCCTAAAATAAACCGGGAGTGAAACTCCTTTCCCCCTAATATAAATGTATCCTTTTCTCTCATCGCTTACTCCTTATCTTCACTCTATCTGTTTAATATCCCTCATCCTTGCGTCCGGACCGGAAGTATCATGTCTGCATCCTTTTGTAATGTAATACATCCTCCTCCGGGTTCAGACACTATATCTTTCCTGTATACGATCCTTCCTTCTGTCAAATCAGTTTCTTCACCATCATCACCAGCTTCACCCGATGTTCTCAGGCACCGCCTCCTACAAAATGAACAATCTCCACCACATCTCCATCTGCCAGCATCACCTCATCATATGTTGCCTTTGGTACAATTTCTTCATTTCGTTCTACTACAATCTGAAGCACATTATAATCATTCTTAAGAAGATACTCTGAAATCGTCATTCCTGCTGCTTCTTTCTCTTCACCATTGATCATTACCATCTGTATTTTCCTCCTATTTCAATTCCAGCTTATAACTGTTAAGGCAGCATCTCGCATAAACTGCGGGATGTGTACGAAAATGTATCTTTTACGATACAACAGACATACCGGAACGTGCGTCAGCACCATGATGCCTGTTGCATATCTGTTCAGTCCTGCTGAATAGATACGCCAACTTTAACTCTCTTCTATTTTATATACATGAAAATTATTGGTCAAGAGGTTTTTCATATACTTGTAAATCCCTTTCCTCTATATTATAATATACCTATTGTAAATGGGTACTGTTCCATGTTTTCCTGACGACATACCATACCCCGGTCAACCCTTGAACAGTCACCTGCAAATAATTATGGAAGAGGGACATCACTATGTATCAAATTGATTTTACAAAACCAATCCACGTTCATTTCATCGGAATTGGCGGTATCAGTATGAGCGGCTTAGCCGAGATCCTGCTAAAAGAGAATTTCAAGATCAGCGGATCAGATGCCAAGAGCTCCGATATTGTGGACCGTTTAATTTCCATGGGGGCTATTGTCAACATTGGACAATGTGCTGCCAACATTACCGACGACATTGATCTGGTCATATATACCGCAGCCATTCACGATGACAATGCAGAATTTGCCGCCTGTGTTGCCAAACAGATTCCTATGCTGACAAGGGCACAACTTCTTGGACAGATTATGAATAACTACAAGTATTCCGTTGCTGTCTCCGGTACTCACGGCAAGACTACCACAACCTCTATGTTAAGTCAGATTTTCATGGAAGCAGATGTGGATCCTACAATTTCTGTAGGTGGTATTCTGGATTCGATTGGCGGCAATATCCGGGTTGGAAAGTCCGACTATTTTGTAACAGAGGCCTGTGAATATACCAACAGCTTTCACGCATTTTACCCTTATATCAGTATTATCCTGAACGTGGATGCCGATCATTTAGATTTCTTCAGCGGAATTGACGAGATTATCGAAAGCTTCCACACCTTTGCCACCAATCTTCCCGATAACGGAACTCTGATCGTGAATGGTGACATGGATTGCCTCCCTCAGGTTACCAGAGAGCTTACCTGCAACATCCTGACTTTCGGTTTGAACGATACCAACCGTTATTATCCAACCGACATCGAAGCAGATGAGAAGGGACATATGAATTATACCCTCGTTGTAGATGGCATTCCACAGGAGCGGGTTCATCTGAACATAGGCGGAACCCATAATATCACCAATTCCCTAAGTGTGATTGCTGCTGCGGATTTATTGGGAATCGACAGAGAATATTCCCTCGCCGGTCTCGCCTGCTTTGGCGGTGCCCACAGACGGTTTGAATTAAAAGGCAACCTGGGCAATGTGACTGTCATCGATGATTACGCACATCACCCTACGGAGATCAAAGCAACCCTTACCACTGCATCGAATACACCGCACCATGAGATATGGGTTGTATTCCAGCCACATACCTACACCCGTACTCATGCATTGTTTGAAGAATTTGCCGATGCATTAAAAGGATTCGACCATGTCCTTCTGGTAGATATCTACGCTGCACGGGAAAAGGATACCGGTCTCGTCCATGCCAAAGACTTAGCCACAAGAATCACAGAATTAGGCGGTGATGCCAGATATTTCAGCTCCTTTGATACCGTAGAAAATTACTTATTATTAAACTGCCAGCAAAATGATCTGTTGATCACTATGGGAGCCGGAGATGTCTACTTAATCGGAGAAGAACTTCTTGGAAAATAATAACACTATTAT